>CALDNV010000183.1:0-9150 GCA_937914605.1 uncultured Neisseria sp. | reverse complement strand
GTCGGAGTAGCCTTGGATGTCGGGTTTCACCAGATTGATGCTGACTTGGTGATACAGCGGGATAAAGGCGTCGTCGCGTTGCAGCATCGCCTCGGCGCTGACGTAGCGGCGGGCGCGCTCTTCGGCGGAAATGCCCGCTTCGAGCGTGCTGTTCATCAGCTTGTCGAATTCGGGATTCTTGTAATGGAAGGCGTTGTTCGGATTGTTGGATTTGAAAATATTGAGCATGCCCGCAGGGTCGTTGTAGTCGGAACACCAGCCTGCAAACGCCATGCTGAAATTACCTTGCATACGCTTGTCCAAGAAGGTTTTCCATTCTTCGTTCATCAACGTGGGGCGAACGAACGGCACGGTCGCCTTCCAAATGGATTGCAGCGCGGTGATTTGTTTTTTGGCGGCCTCGCTGGTGGTATAGACGATTTGGAACTCGAACGGTTTCTCTTCGCTATAACCCGCTTCGCGCAAGAGTTTTTCTGCTTCGGCAATACGCGCTTCGCGTTTCAGCGGCTTCCACGCAGGCGCAGACTCGCCGCCGCCCTGCATATTCGGCGGGGTAAGCTGGAACGCTTCCTTGTCGCCGCGTGCGGCAACCTTGGTAATGATGGCGCGGTCGGTCAGCAGGTTGAGCGCGCGGCGGACTTTGGGATTTTTAAATTCGGCGGATTCCAAGTTCGGCTCTAAAAACCAAGAACACAGCAAAGTCGCGCGCCGAACCTGACCGGGAAATTCTTTCTCGGCAATCTTAATCTGGTCGGAAGGGATGCCGTAGGTAACGTCCACTTCGTCGGCGCGGTAGCGGTCGTATTCTTTGCCGCTGGCGAGGAACACCGCCCGCGGGATGGATACTTTTTTGCTGTCGTAATAAGCAGGGTTTTTATCCATGGTGATGTGGCTGTTGACGTGCCATTCTTTGAGGATGTATGCGCCGCTGGAGACATAATTGCCCGGCTGCGTCCATTTTTCGCCGAATTTCTCGACGGTGGCGCGGTGGACGGGATAGGTGAACTGCTGAACCAGCATATCGGGGAAATACGGCACAGGCGCGGTGAGCGTGAATTGCAGCGTTTTCGCGTCCAAAGCCTTCACGCCCAAAGTATCGGGCTTCGCCTTGCCTTGCAAAATCTCCGCCGCGCCCTGTACTTTCGCGTCCTCCAAGTAGCTGCTGTTAGGTGCGGCGGTTTCGGGATCGGCGAGGCGGCGGAAGCTGTAAACGAAATCTTCGGCGGTAATCGGGTCGCCGTTGCTCCATTTTGCATCGCGCAGGTGGAACGTCCAAACACGCCCTTCATCCGACGACTCCCATTTCAACGCCAGCGCAGGAATGGTTTTGCCTTCGGCATCCGTACTGACCAAGCCATCCATCATCTGACGGATAATCGCGCCTGCCGCCATATCCGAGCTTTTTTGCGGGTCGAGCGTACTCGGTTCGACCGCGTTGCTGATGACGATTTTATTGTATTCGCTGCGTTTGAATTCAGGCGCGGGCTTGACTTCGCGGTTGCACGCCGACAGCGCGAACACCACGGCAAGCGATAAAGCCGATATGGAATAAAGTTTGTTCGGCAGCACGTTTTTTCTCCTCTTCTCGTTATCTCCCTCAGGTTTGAGTCTTGCAGAAATAAAAATTACATATGACTACAAGATAGGGGAATATTCTGAATTTAGGCGAATAAAAAGATTTATTCTCTATAAATATCTGAAACAATCCGCCTGTTCTTGGAATTGGTTTGCAAGATAACACAAAAAAACGCCGTAAAAAACATTTTTGAAAATAAAAGTTACAAGCGATTACAAAAATATTGATTTTTTTGCACGCCTAAAATAGTATAAAACCCTGTTTAAACGCAGACCCAGAAAAATCAAGTAAAAGGAGAATAAAATGAAGAAGTTATTAATGATTGCGGTTGCCGTCCCGCTTGCCGTCCCCGCATTGGCATCCGATAACGAAGCCAAAATCGGCGGACGGATATTTACTTCTATCGAACACGAACGCAACGGCAAAGGGCAATCCGCTACCGATATATCCGACAACAACAGCCGTATCTGGATTATGGGCAGTGAAAAACTCGACAAAGACCTCAAGCTCATCTACGGCATCAATTCATTCGTCGCCTTCGACTACAACGGCTGGAGTACAGACGACTCCTATATCGGTCTGCGCGGCGATTTCGGTACCGTCCGCGCCGGCTGGCTCAGTACCCCCATGCACTACCTGACCGGCGAACAAGACGCGTTCAACGGCAACAACCACACCCAAACCATGGGGCGCATGACCCGTTTCGGCGGCCGTGAAATCGCCCTGAACTACGAATCCAAAACCTTCGACAACGGCTTCAACTACCGCGTCCAAATCGCGCCCGGTGCCAACAAATATAAAGACAGGAAGCGCAACGGCGACTGGATGGCGGGCTTAGGCTTGCACTACAAACACCCGACCAACGGCTTCAACGCCCACTACGCCCTCGAATACGCCCGCAACGGCTCGCCTGACGATACCAAAGACAGACAGGTTCATTCCATGAAAGTCGGCTACGACAAAGACAATCTCTACCTCGCCGCCGGCATGATGTACGCCCGCAATGTCGCCGACAAATTCCACTGGGAAGACGAAACCAAAACCAATACCAACACCCGCGATTTCCAAGTGACCGCCGGCTACACCATGGGCAACATCACCCCCAAACTCGGCGTCGCCTACGGCCGCTCCGATACCGGCAAGAACTACAAACAGCTCGCGTTCAACACCGAATACAAATTCTCCAAACGCACGACTCTCTCGTTCAACTCAGGCGTAGTCAAAGAAAGCAAAGACCCCAAAACCGGCTGGGCGGCAGGCGTGTCATTGGAACACAGCCTGCAATAACACGGGATTTGAAGCATAATTTGCGGCATAAAGGGTCGTCTGAAAATCTGAATATGGGTTTTCAGACGACCTTTGTGTTATCAAATGCCTGTCAGGCGCATTCTTGCAAAAAATGTTTCCGATACTCAAATTCCCATGAAAAAACGTCGTCTGAAACCGATTTTCAGACGACGTTTGCCATTCACGCCCCTAGCGGATTCATTCCGCTTTCTCCAACAGGGCGAAGCCTTCCACTTTGTTTCTCGGGCGCGCACCCTGCCAGATTTTCGTCCAACCTTGAGGCGCGTCGGTATTTTTAGGCTGCTGCACCAGACGGTAGCGGCAGGCAGTGTCGTTGGTGTGGAGTTTCAAGTCGCTGTATTGCGCCCAGGCGATACGGGCGCGGTGGTCTTCGTTGGCGACGCTGATACATTCTAGGTCGTCTGAAAGCCGTTGTTTCAGTTCAGGGGAGAGGGCGGCTTCCATTTGGAGAACGACGGGTGCGTGGCTTTTGGCGGCGTCGAGCCACGGCAGGAACAGGGTCATCAGCAATGCCCACGCCAGCGTAACGCCTGCCGCCCAGTTGGTCACTGCCTGTCTGCCGCGGATGTTTTTGCGGGTAATCGCCCACAGCCACAGCGGAGTAAACAGCAGGGCGACCGCCATCGGTATCGGGTCGATGTCGGGCGTGTAATACGGGCTGAAATAGGCGGCGCGTTCGGCGAGTTTGGCAGGCCAGCCGTAGTTCATGGCGAAGAAGCCCGTCCACAGGAAAATGGCGAAAAGTCCGAACGCCATGACGCCGAACCAATTGATAAACGCCGCCGCGCCGCGCCGCAGTCCGTCCAGTTGCGCCGCGCCGAGCAGGGCGAGCGGGGGCAGCAGCCAAACGAGGTTGTCTTGCAGGCGTTGCGGGCTGACGGCAAGAATGCTGAGGACGATGAGGAACCACGAAATGCACAATACGTTCCAGTTTTTTTCGCGTATGCGGGGGCGGCTTAACGTCCATGCGGCGAGCGGCCACGCGGGCAGGGTAAACCAGAGCAGGTTTTTCAGGTAATAGAACAGGCTGAAGGTCGTCTGAAAACCACCCAAGCCGCCGAATGCGCCGAACGAGTGGTGTTGCAGCCAGATGGAAAACAGTTCGGGCTGAGTTCTGGAGAAAATGAGCGGATAAACTGTCAGCAGCGGCAGTCCGATGGCGAACGCGCCGACCAGCGTCAGGTAATAGCGTTTGACGCGCCATTTCTCATCGAGCAGCAGGGCGGGTGCTAAAAACATCAGCGCGGCGGTCATCAGATAGCCTGATGAAAGCGACAGCAACGCCCAGCCGAAGCCCAGCAGCAGGGAGGAGGTAATGACGCGGCGTTGCGCCAACGAAAAGCCGCACAATATCATGCCCGATGCGGCAAAGGCGACGGAAGCGGGGTTGAGGAAGTGCGCGACCGAGAGCAGCCCGATGCTGCCGATCAGGATGAGGACGACGCTGCGCCCGTGGTGCCTGCCCAAGAAGTTGAATCCGGCAAAACCGCAGGCGGTCAGCCCGATAATCGTAAAGAAGACGCCCGCAAAACGCGCGGCATCATAAGCGTCCGCCGCCCAAGGCGACAACAGGTGTTTGAACGCCGCCGCCACCCACAAATAGACGGGCGGAATCTGAAAATCCGGCTGCCCCAACACATGGGCGACCAACGGCGTCGCGCCTGCGTCTAAGGCTTCGACGGCGGTAAAGACGGTGGGTTCGGCGGGGTTCCACAAGTCGTGCGAAAACACGCCCGGCCACAGCCAGGCAAATGCCATCAGCAGCAAGAGCCAGGGTTTTTCATGGGTTTTGGCAGGTTGTCGCGGATCGGGCGGGGTGTAAGTGAGCATAGCTTTGAGGGTGTTGAACGTATTTTCGTGTAGTTTAGCAAAGATTCGGCGGGAGGTCGTCTGAAAGGAAGGATTTGGTTTTTATAGTGGATTAACTTTAAATCAGGACAAGGCGACGAAGCCGCAGACAGTACAGATAGTATGGAACCGATTCACTTGGTGCTTCAGCACCTTAGAGAATCGTTCTCTTTGAGCTAAGGCGAGGCAACGCCGTACTGGTTTAAAGTTAATCCACTATACTGCATTCAAACCACGTTTTCAGACGACCTCATATCGACCCTACCGCTGACGCAAATCAAGTGCGGGCAAATCCCGCCTTTACCGATGCGCCCCGTTCGCGGATAATTGAGAACATTCCCATTTCCGTTTCCAACCTTCACAAAGGATACATCATGGCATTTCTGAAACTGACCGAACAAAATGTTCAAGGTAAAACCGTCCTCATCCGCGCCGATATGAACGTGCCGTTCAAAGACGGCAAAATCAGCGACGACACCCGTATCCGCGCCTCGCTCGCGTCCATCAAATACTGCCTGGACAACGGCGCGTCCGTTATCGTGATGACCCACTTGGGCCGTCCGACCGAAGGCGAGTTCCATCCCGAAGACGACGTCGCGCCCGTTGCCGCGCACTTGGGCGGCCTGTTGGGCAAAGACGTGAAAGTATTGAACGACTGGCGTGAAAACAAACCCGCCCTGAACGCGGGCGATGTCGTCATGTTGCAAAACGTGCGCATCAACAAAGGCGAGAAGAAAAACGATTTGGAACTGGGCAAAGCCTATGCCGCCTTGTGCGACGTGTTCGTTAACGACGCGTTCGGCACCGCCCACCGCGCCCAAGCCTCGACCGAAGCCGTCGCCCAAGCCGCGCCCGTTGCCTGCGCCGGCGTATTGATGGCGGGCGAACTCGACGCTTTGGGTAAAGCCCTGAAACAGCCCGCGCGCCCGATGGTGGCAATTGTCGCCGGCAGCAAAGTGTCCACCAAACTGACCATCCTCGAATCGCTGGCGGACAAAGTCGACCAACTCATCGTCGGCGGCGGTATCGCCAACACCTTCCTGTTGGCGGAAGGCAAAGCCATCGGCAAATCGCTGGCGGAACATGATTTGGTGGAAGAATCCAAAAAAATCATGGCGAAAATGGCGGCTAAAGGCGGCTCCGTACCGCTGCCGACCGATGTCGTCGTTGCCAAAGCCTTTGCCGCCGATGCCGAAGCGGTTGTAAAAGACATTGCCGACGTTGCCGAAGACGATATGATTTTGGACATCGGCCCGAAATCCGCCGCCGCGCTTGCCGAACTGCTCAAAGCCGCAGGTACTATCGTATGGAACGGTCCGGTCGGTGTGTTTGAGTTTGACCAGTTCGCGGGCGGCACGAAAGCCCTTGCCGAAGCCATCGCCCAAAGTAAAGCATTCTCGATTGCGGGCGGCGGCGACACGTTGGCGGCGATTGCCAAATTCGGCGTTACCGACCAAATCGGCTACATCTCCACCGGCGGCGGCGCGTTCCTCGAATTCTTGGAAGGCAAAGAGTTGCCTGCCGTAGCCGCTTTGGAAAAACGCGGCGCGTAAGCGGTTTGACGTAAAAAAGAGGTCGTCTGAAAACCTGATTCGGGGTTTTCAGACGACCTCTTTGTATGGTTGCCGCGTTTTGACGGCAAGGCAGGATATGTTTTATTTCAACAGGTTTTTCAAAGCCAAGCGAACGCCTTCGCCGACTTCCGTGCCTTTGGGGATGCCTTTGATGGCGGCTTTTGCCTCGCGTTCGTTGTAACCCAGCGCAATCAGGGTGTTTACGATGTCGTCCGTTTCGTCGGCGGCAGGCGCGGCGGCGAAAAGCCCGTCGGCAGCAGCATGGGAAACCAGTTTGCCGCGCAGTTCCAAAACCATGCGTTCGGCGGTTTTTTTGCCGATGCCCGGGGCGGAAGAGAGGCGTTTGATGTCTTCGTCGGCAACCGCGCGGGCAAGCTCGTCAGCGGACATGGCGGAGAGTATGCCCAGCGCGGTTTTTGCGCCGATGCCGCTGACTTTGACCAATTGGCGGAACGTCGCCCGCTCGTCGGCAGTCGCAAAGCCGAACAATAAATGCGCGTCTTCACGGACGACAAGCTGGGTGTAAAGCTGTACGGTTTCGCCCAAGGCGGGCAGGTTGTAGAAAGTCTGCATGGATACGTCGGCTTCGTAGCCGACGCCGTTGACGTCTATGACGATTTGCGGCGGGTTTTTCTCGATGAGCTTGCCGGTCAGTCTGCTGATCATGTGGATTCCGAGTGGCGTTGGCGGGGTCGTCTGAAAACGCGGTTTTGTATGATTGCGGCGTTTCAGATAACCTTGATTGTTTGGCGGGTTAGTTTTAAAACGATACAGCGTTTCCGTATGGTTTGGTCTGCGTGTATCTGAAAGATAATAAAAAAGCTGAGTTTTTCAACTCAGCTTTTTAAATTTGGTGGGTCGTGAGCGATTCGAACGCTCGACCAACGGATTAAAAGTCCGCTGCTCTACCGACTGAGCTAACGACCCGATAAGCCGTGCATTATATGGATGCGTCGGGAAGGTGTCAACTTATTTTTGCCAGTATTGCATAATTTTTTGTTTTCAATGGATTTTATCTTTCATTGTTCGGCATGTCCGATGAAAAGCGAAGCGTTTACAGCAGCCAGCCGCCGTCGAAACGGTTTAAAAATTCGCTAAATTGCTGTTGCGCCCTATGGATAACGATTGGGTCCTGCGTTTCCAATACGGCTTCAAAACGCGCCACTTCTGCGGCGATGATGTGCCGGTTGTCGCCGAGGAATTCTTCATACAGGCGTTTGGCTTTTTCCAACAGATAGATATTGTGCTGCTGATCGCGCGGATGGATTTTCAAGGCGGCGAGTTTGATCAGGGAAGCCTTGATTTCTTCAGGCGTCAGGCTTTGGCTGTTTTGACGGAAAACCTGATTGATGTGCAGATTCAGGTTTTTGTTGCTGATGTCGACTTCCAAAAGCCCGTTGACGTCGTAGCTGAAGCGGACGTCTATCGATACCTGACCTTTCGGCTTGGGCGGGACGTTGACCGACAGTTCGCCCAGTTTCAGGTTTTCTTTGGCAAGCATGGACTCGCCTTGCAAAACATCGACCAAAATCACTTTCTGCCCGTCGTGGGAAGTGATGAAAGTTTCGACGCGCGAAACGGGAACGGGCATATTGCGCTCAATAATCGGGATAAACCGTCCGGTAACGTATTGGTTGCCAAGGTCCATGCCGGCTTCCGTACCGAGCGAGAAGGGCATTACGTCGGTAAGGACGACTTCTTCCACGCTTTCGTTGCGCGCAATCAGCGCCGCCTGCACCGCCGCGCCGCGTGCGATGGCTTCGTCGGGATTGACCGAAACAAGCGGTATGCGGCGGAACAGTTGGGCAATGGAATGACGGATCATCGGCATCCGCGTCGCACCTCCGACCAAAATGATGCCGTCGATTTGCGAAGGGTGCAGCTTGGCATCGCGCAATGCGCGTTCCAGCGGTTGACGCAGGCGGCCCATTAATGGCGTGGCGGCTTCTTGAAATTCTTCGCGGCTGATGACGGCAGAGTGAACCGTGTCGCCGTAATGGAAACGGATTTCTGCCTGCATTTCTTCGCCGAGTTTGCGTTTGGCGGTTTCCAATACCTGCCACAATTCGCTGTTTTGCGCCAGTTTGTCACTTTCAGACGACGTCAGTGTCGTGCATTTTTTCAGGAAACACTGGCGCAGCACGTTGACGAAATCTTCGCCGCCCAAATGGTTGTCGCCCGCGCTGGCGGATACTTGGACGACGCCGTCGAAATAATCGAGTACGGATACGTCAAACGTCCCGCCGCCCAAGTCGTAAATCAAAAAGCGCGTGTCGTCGGGTTTTTCCTGCAAGCCGTAAGCAAGGCCGGCGGCAGTCGGTTCGTTGAGCAGACGCAAAACGTTCAAACCTGCCATCTGCGCCGCGTTTTTCGTTGCCTGACGCTGAATGGCGTTGAAATAGGCGGGAACGGTCAGCACGACATCGCACACCGGTTCTCCCAAAAAGGCTTCGGCGTCTTCTTTCAGGCTTTTTAAAATCAGCGCGGACAATTCTTCGGCACGGAACGTGCGCTTGCCCAAATAGAAGGTTTTATCCGTTCCCATAAATCGCTTGAACGCCGAGGCGGTCAGCGTCGGGGCGGTGGAGAGGCGTTCGCGTGCGGCGATGCCGGTCAAGATGCTGCCGTCTTCGGTGGCGCTGATGACCGACGGTGTCAGAAAATGGCCGTGTTGGTTGGAAATCAGGCGGGTTTCGCCGTTGTGGAACTGGGCAATCAGGCTGTTGGTCGTGCCTAAGTCGATACCGATTTGCAGGGTCATGAATGTCTCGTTTCGGTGGGGTTTGAATGTATAGTGGATTAAATTTAAACCAGTACGGCGTTGCCTCGCCTTAGCTCAAAGAG
>CALDNV010000182.1:0-9060 GCA_937914605.1 uncultured Neisseria sp. | reverse complement strand
CAATTCATTGCCATGTGAACAAGATAGAAAAATTCACTTTAAACCGATACTGCATTGTCTCATCCGAGCCTAAAGCGGAGAGTTTCCCCAAATGCTAAAAAACCAGTTTCATACCATCTGCACTGTTCATCAAACTTATCCCCTACCCCTTGATTTCAAATTACCTCACCACACTAGATTCCGCCCCTTCCACTCACTCCATCAATCAAACGAATAGTGGATTAACTTTAAACCAGTACGGCGTTGCCTCGCCTTGCCCTGATTTAAAGTTAATCCACTATAAAAATAACAAGGTCGTCTGAAACATGATCCAACATTTTCAGACGACCTTTTCGGGTTTATCTATTTTAAAGCAACATACACAGCAGCAAGATGATTTTGTTCCCTCACCCTGCAAGACAATAAACGGATTTGCGTCCCGTCAATGCAGATAATACTACGACCGATTACAATGGCTCGGAATTTTCCGGATTTCCGATATTCAAGTTGTCCATTTCTTCTTGATGCGTAGCAAACCATTCGCCGACGACTTGGTTAACTTCTTCGATCCCTTGCTTTTTAAGACTGGAAAACAGTTGTACGCTGATGCGTTGACGGGTCATATAGGACTTGAGCGTTTTTTTGACTGCGCCTAAAGTTTTGATTTGCTCGTTTTTCGACAGCTTGTCGGCTTTCGACAACAAAATATGCACAGGGCGGCCGGTGATATGGAAAAAGTCCAGCATCCGCAAATCTAGCTCTTTCAAAGGGTGGCGCGCATCCATAATCAACACCAAGCCGATGAGCTGGCGTCGTTGTTGGAGATAGTCGCCCAAGAGTTTGACCCAATGCGTACGGATGGCTTCGGGAACTTGCGCATAACCGTAGCCAGGCAAATCCACCATGAAGCTGCCATTGCTCAATTCGAAGAAATTGATGTGTTGGGTCCGTCCCGGCGTTTTGGAAACGTAGGCGAGCCGGACATGGTTGGTCAGGGTATTGATCGCGCTGGATTTGCCTGCGTTGCTTCGTCCGACAAATGCGATTTCTGCAGGTGTGTCGGGCAGGTCTTTGAGATGGTTGACGGTGGTGAAGAATTTGGCGTTCTGAAAGAGGTTCATCCGTATTTCCTTGTTCCCTGAGACGGAGTGGCGGAATTTGCCGTGTCCATGTTGCGAAACATGGTAGTAATTTAATGTAAATCTAGTATAGAATAGCACGTTTATAGAATTATCGGTTTTTATCGGGTAAAATTTATCCGGCGTTTTGAGTATAAAAAAGGCATTGTCGCGGTATGCAATGCTGTAATCAGGAGCACTCCATGAAACGATTGACTTTAGCGGCCTTGGTTTTGGCTGCCGGCGCGGCTGTCGCTGCCCCGAAAGCGGATATTGCAAAAGGCAAAGAAGTGGCTACTACTATTTGTGCGGCATGTCATGCAGCGGACGGCAACAGCGGCATCGCCATGTATCCCAAGCTCGCCGCGCAACACAGTGCCTATATCTACCGTCAAACCTTGGACATTAAAGAAGGCAAACGTACAAACGGTTCCGCCGCTGTGATGAAACCTATGGTGATGAACCTGTCCGAACAAGACATTCTGAATGTATCCGCATTCTATGCCAAACAACAGGCCAAATCCGGCGAGGCAAACCCGAAACAAAATGATCCTGTTTTGGGCGGTAAAATCTACCGAGGCGGTTTGGTGGATAAAAAAGTTCCTGCCTGTATGTCCTGCCACGGCCCCAGCGGCGCGGGTATTCCGGGCGGCGGTACCGAAATCGGCGCATATCCGCGCTTAGGCGGCCAACATATGTCTTATGTGGTCGATCAAATGAAGGCATATAAATCCGGACAACGCAAAAACGCGATTATGGAAGATATTGCTAAACGCCTGACCGAAGAAGAGTTGAATGCGGTTTCCAACTTCATCCAAGGTCTGCATTGATTCCTATCAATCCGTCTGTTTGCGGATGATGTGAATATCAAGGTCGTCTGAAAACGCTTGCCCTTGGGCAGTTGTTTTCAGACGACCTTGTGCGATGGTATGCCGCCGCTTTTGAGGCAATAAGTATTTTCAAATGGCAGCCTTTGGCTTTTTGCCCCATCATGTCTATTTTTCGTGCCGTTCGATAATCGGGCCTCTTCCGAATCCCGACCGTCCCCGTATTCTTTATCAAATCAAACCGCTATGAGCAAATCCCTTTCATCCGTCCCCCTTATCCGCAAACCTTGGTTCGCTTTTTTAAGCTCCATGCGTTTTGCCGTTGCCCTGCTCAGTCTTTTGGGCGTCGCTTCGGTTATCGGGACGGTGTTGCAGCAAAACCAGCCGCAGGTCAATTATGTTGTGAAATTCGGTCCGTTTTGGTCGCAGATTTTCAACTTTTTAGGCTTGTACGATGTTTATGCGTCCGCTTGGTTTGTGGTCATCATGATGTTTCTGGTGATATCGACCAGCTTGTGCCTGATTCGCAATGTTCCGCCTTTTCTCCGTGAAATCAAATCATTCCGTGAAAACGCTAAAGAAAAATCATTAGCGGCGATGCGCCATTCGACTGTGTTGGAAGGCAAGATGTCGTCTGAAATCGCCCGGCGTTATCTCGAAGTACAAGGCTTCAGCTGCAAAACCGTAACGCGCGAAGACGGATCGGTTTTGGTTGCCGCCAAAAAAGGGGCGATGAACAAGTGGGGGTATATCTTTGCCCATACCGCGCTGATTGTGATTTGCTTGGGCGGCTTGATAGACAGCAACCTCCTGCTGAAAATCGGTATGCTGACCGGACGCGTCGTGCCGGACAATCATTCCGTCTATGCCAAAGACTTCAAACCGGAAAGCATTTTGGGTACGTCGAACCTGTCGTTCCGCGGCAATGTAAACATTACCGAAGGGCAAAGTGCGGACGTGGTCTTCCTCAATGCCGACAACGGGATGCTGGTTCAGGATTTGCCGTTTGAAGTGAAGCTGAAGAAATTCCACATCGACTTTTACAATACCGGGATGCCGCGTGATTTTGCCAGCGATTTGGAAATTACCGACAAGGAAAGCGGCAAAAAATCGGAACACACCATCCGAGTCAATCATCCACTGACGCTGCACGGCATCACCATCTATCAAGCGAGCTTTGCCGACGGCGGCTCCGATTTGAAGTTCAAAGCCTGGAATTTGGGCAACCCAAGCCGCGAGCCGGTAACGCTCAGGGCGACATCTATGCGCGATTTCCCGCTCGACATCGGCAATACGTCCTACAAACTGGAGTTTGACCAATTCACGTCTATGAACGTGGAAGACATGAGCAAGTCGTCTGAAAAAGAGCAAACCCTGCAATCAGCGATTAACGACGTGCGCGCCGTCTCTCAAGAAAACAAAAAATACACCAACATCGGCCCGTCCGTTGTTTACCGAATCCGCGACAAAGCGGGTCAGGCTGTTGAATATAAAAACTACATGCTGCCCGTCAAGCAGGAACAGGATTATTTCTTCATCACCGGTACGCGCACAGGTCTGGAACAGCAATACCGTTGGCTGCGCATTCCTGCCGATAAAACTTTCAAACCCGATACCTTCATGGCGATGCGCGAACTCTTGAAAGACGAAGCCGCACGCAAAGCCGTCATCCGCAACGCGACCTTGAACGCGCCCGAAAACATCCGCGAGCAATTCACCCTTGCCGCCGAAAACACCTTGGGCATTTTTGCGAAAGGCGGCTATTTGGCGTTGGACGAATTTATCACCAAAAACATCCCCAAAGAGCAGCAGGAAAAAATGCAGGGATATTTTTACGAAATGCTGTTCGGCGTCATGAACGCCGTATTGGAAGAAACCATCCAAAAATACAAGCTGCCCGCATGGCCTCAAGACGAAGCGCGCAATCGTTTCCTACTGCACAGCATGGACGCCTACACCGGCCTAACCGAATACCCCGCCCCCATGCTCCTGCAACTGGACGGCTTTGAAGAAGTCCGCTCCTCCGGCTTGCAAATGACCCGTTCGCCCGGTGCATTTTTAGTCTATTTAGGCTCTGTTTTGCTGGTTCTCGGCACGATATTTATGTTCTACATCCGCGAGAAACGCGCGTGGGTCCTGTTTTCAGACGACCACATCCGCTTTGCCATGTCTTCCAGCCGCAACGAGCGCGACCTGCAAAAAGAGTTTCCGCAACATACACAAAGCCTGCAACGACTGGCGAAAGATTTGAACCATGACGCATAACCATAACCCCCTACCCGAACACGAGCTGCTGACGCACAAATCGTTCCTCAAGTCCTTGAATACGGTCGACTGCCTATTCGCCCTCTTGACCGCAGCCGGCGCATTCTTCGCCCAAACCCGCATCCAGCACACCATGGACATCTACGAAATGGTGATTTTGTGGGCAAGCGCGGGCATTACCGTCTTTTTAGGCTGGTTTTTCAAACCCATGCGCTGGTTTGCCCCCTTGTGTGCCGTCCTCGCATACAGCGCCATCATGCTCTACGATGGCGAAATCACGCATTCCGACGGCTTCCTGCTCAAATACTTCCTCAGCAGCCAGTCCGCGATTATGTGGCAATGCGCCTTCGTCTTCTTCGCACTCTTCGCCTACATCACCGGTGCCGTGTTGGCACAACACAAAAACGTCGCCACCAACACCCTGCTCGGCATGGGTTCCGTATTCGCATGGGTGTCCGCCGTCGCAGGCTTTACCGGACTTTTAGTGCGCTGGCACGAAAGCTACCTCCTGCGCCCTGACGCAGGACACATTCCCGTTTCCAACCTCTACGAAGTCTTCATCCTCTTCCTCGTCATCACCGCCCTGATGTACCTCTACTACGAAGCCCGTTTTGCCGTACAAAAACTCGGCGGCTTCGTCTTCAGCTTCATGGCGATCGTCGTCGGCTTCGTCCTTTGGTACAGCTTTTCCCGCGAAGCACACACCATCCAACCCCTGATTCCCGCCCTGCAATCATGGTGGATGAAAATTCACGTCCCCGCCAACTTCATCGGCTACGGCGCGTTCTGTATCGCCGCCATGCTCGGCATCGCCGAACTTTGGGCATTGAGAAACGAAAACGCCGGCAAAAAATCATCGCTGCCGCCTTCGCAAGTCATCGAAGAAGTCATGTACAAAGCCATCGCCGTCGGCTTTCTGTTCTTCACCATCGCCACCATCCTCGGCGCACTGTGGGCAGCCGACGCATGGGGACGCTACTGGAGCTGGGACCCGAAAGAAACGTGGGCATTCATCGTCTGGCTCAACTACGCCGTCTGGCTGCACCTGCGCCTCGTCGCCGGCTGGCGCGGCAAAATCCTCGCATGGTGGGCAGTCATCGGACTGTTCGTTACCGCCTTCGCCTTCATCGGCGTCAACATGTTCCTGAGCGGCCTGCACTCTTACGGCACCTTGTAAGCGTCAAAACACAATAAAGAAAGGTCGTTTGAAAAGCTTATATGGTTTTCAGACGACCTTTTTTGAAAATACGGGCTGTGCTTGTATCTCTTTTGCTTTGATGGCTTCCGTTTAAAACAAAGGAATCTCTCGCAAGAAAACACGGGGGCTTCAATCCCTCCCTTAGTAGAGGTCGTCTGAAAACAGTTTCCCATTTTCAGACGACCTTTTCGCACCATCAGGCGCAGCAAAATACAATCACACCAAATTCACCCCCAATATCCCTCCCCTTCCTATTGAAACACCCCTTCCGATAGACCATAATCCCATCTATCACACAAAACACTTGTACATTGCGCCGATTTACCCCTGTTTTGCCCTCAACCCCACATCAAAATAACAAAGGTCAACATCATGTGCCAACTGCTCGGCATGAACTGCAACACCCCCACAGACATCGTCTTTTCCTTTGAAGGCTTCCGCCGCCGCGGCGGCATTACCGACCACCATGCAGACGGTTTCGGCATCGGCTTTTTCGAAGGCAAAGGCGTACGCCTGTTCCACGACGACAAACCCAGCGCCGCCTCGCCCGTCGCCGACCTCGTTCGCGCCTACCAAATCAAATCCGAAAACGTCATCGCCCACATCCGCAAAGCCTCGCAAGGACAAACCTCGCTGGCAAACACCCACCCCTTCATGCGCGAAATGTGGGGCGAATACTGGCTGTTTGCACACAACGGCCATTTAATCGATTTCTACCCCGAACAAGGCGAGTATTACCATGCCGTCGGCACCACCGACTCCGAACGCGCCTTCTGCTACATCCTCAACCGCCTGCGCAGCCGCTTCGCCACCAAGCCCGACCCGGACACCCTATTCGACGCCCTCGCCGCACTGACCCACGAAATCCGCCGCTTCGGACTGTTCAACTTCGTTATGTCCAACGGCGACAACCTGTTTGCCCACGCCAGCACGCTTTTGCACTACATCGTACGCAAAGCCCCGTTCGGCAAAGCACGGCTTTTGGACGACGACGTCATGGTCGATTTTTCCGAAGTCACCACCCCCAACGACAAAGTCGCCGTCATTGCCACCTTACCGCTGACCCGAGACGAAACCTGGTCGCAACTGGCAGTGGACGAACTGGTCATGTTCCGACAAGGCGACATTGCCCGCAGCGACCGTCCTGAACAACCCGTCTATATGAGCGTAGAAGAAGGCTTGGCAATCGCCCGCGCCGTCGGCGTATCCGTTTAAAACAAAGAGGTCGTCTGAAAACAGAAAACGGCTTTCAGACGACCCCTTCAACCCATAATAAACCCACCGACTATACGGGAATAGCTCAATCGGCTACAATTCCGTTTCACAAACAAATAAATTCAAAAACTTATGAAATGTCCGTTTTGTCAGCATCCCAATACTCAAGTCACTGATTCGCGGCTCTTGGAAGAGACGAACAGCATCCGCCGCCGCCGCCGTTGCGTGGAGTGCGGGCAGCGGTTCAGTACGTTTGAAACGGTCGAAATGCGGATGCCGCAGGTGATTAAATCCAACGGTACGCGCGTGGCGTTTAATCCGCACAAGCTGAGAACCAGTTTGGAACGGGCTTTGCACAAACGCCCGATTGCCCAGGAAAAAATCGATGAAACGGTCGCGCTGATTGAGCAGCGTCTGTATCAGTCGGGCAACAAGGAAGTGCCGTCGCGCATGGTGGGGGAAATGGCGATGGAGGAATTGGCAAAAATCGATCAGGTCGCCTATGTCCGTTTTGCTTCCGTGTATAAAAGTTTCAACGACGTGTCCGAGTTTACTCAGGCAATCGCCACGCTGGTGCAGACCGACGGGAAATAGGTCGTCTGAAAGCGGTGTGTTGATGATGAAGAGGATGTTTATGAAAAGAGTTTTATCCGTAGCCGCCGCACTATTCTGCCTTGCCGCCTGCAACCCCGAACAGGGCGATTCGGCGTCGAAAGCCGCCTCCGATACGGTTCAAACGCTGACGAGCATGGACGGCAAAATTTCCATCTCTGTTCACAACAGCCACTTCACCGACATCATCGCCGATTCCGCCCGCCATCCGAAAAACGTTCCCGCCTCCAACCTGATTCTGCTCCAACACGACCCTGAAGCGCGCATTACCATTTATGCGGCGAACAACGGCCCGGCGCAAACGGATGCCAAAACCTATTTCGCCGAACTCAAAACCGCCCTGCAATCGGACGAAACTCAAAATGTCCGCGTCGGCATCGCCACCGACAACCGCATGAATTACCAAACCGACCGCGAAGACCGGCAAGGTACGTTCCACCAATACTGCATCGCCATTCACGAAGCCAATATTTATACCGTTTGCGCGTACAGCCATCATGCGGGGCAGAAAGATTTGTCCGTCGTTTTAAAAGAAGTGAGTTTGGCGCATTAGCGTTTGAACGAATAGAACACGGCGAAGGTCGTCTGAAAACGGAAAACTTTAAGAAATCCAAATTATGTTTGATTGTATTGATACCCAAATGATGCAAAACGCCCTTGCCCTTGCGCGGCTCGGGCGTTTTTCCACTTCACCCAACCCGCGCGTCGGCTGCGTGATTGCACACGGCAGCCAAATCGTCGGACAGGGGTTTCATGTCAAAGCGGGCGAACCGCATGCCGAAGTGCATGCGCTGCGGCAGGCGGGCAAAATGGCGCGCGGGGCGACGGCTTATGTGACGCTTGAACCGTGCAGCCATTATGGCCGTACACCGCCCTGCGCCGAAGCCCTAATCGGCTCAGGCGTGTCGCGCGTGGTCGCCGCCATGACCGACCCCAATCCGCTGGTGGCAGGCAAAGGTTTGGCAATGCTGGAAGCCGCAGGCATCCGCACCGAAAGCGGTTTGTTGGAAACCGAAGCGCGCGAACTTAACCGCGGCTTCCTTTCCCGTATCGAACGCGGCCGCCCGTTTGTCCGCATCAAATGCGCCGCCAGCTTGGACGGCAAAACCGCGCTTGCCGACGGACGCAGCTACTGGATTACCGGCGAAGCCGCAAGGGCGGACGTACAAACTTTGCGTGCGGAAAGCTGCGCCGTCTTAACCGGCATCGGCACAGTGCTTGCCGACAATCCGCGCCTCAACGTCCGCGCCTTCCCGACCCTGCGCCAGCCCGCGCGCATCGTGTTGGACAGCAAACTGCAAACGCCGTTGGGCAGCCACATAATTTCAGACGACCTCAGCCCCACCGTCATCGTAACCGCCGTCGATGATGAAGAACGCCTCAAACCATACCGCGCGTTCAGTCATATCCGCATCTTGAGGTCGTCTGAAAACGCCAACGGACGTATAGACCTTGCCGCACTGCTGCCCCAATTGGCAGAGCTGGGCTACGGCGAGATTATGGTCGAAGCAGGCGCGACGCTGACCTCCGCCTTTATCGAAGCAGGCTTGGCAGACGAAATCGTGTTGTACCAAGCACCGAAAATCTTAGGCGAAGGCAGAAACCTGCTCACCCTCCCAGCCAACCCTGCCGTTTTGACTTCGGAAGGCGAGTGGGAAAGCCGTTCGGTAGAGCTGATCGGGCAGGACGTAAAATGGGTTTTGCGTAAAAAATAGGCTGCCTCGTAAACCAGAAAGGTCGTCTGAAAACTGATTTTGGGTTTTCAGACGACCTTTTTGTCAGAAGCAACGGTGTTTTATAGTGGATTAAAATTGCAATGATACGGCGTTGCCAACGCCCTTATGTA
>CALDNV010000181.1:0-1637 GCA_937914605.1 uncultured Neisseria sp. | reverse complement strand
TTTACGGAACAGCGAAAAGCGTTTTTAGCTGGTAAATAAACGCAGCCGATGAGATTGTTCAGACGACCTCCCAACCTTTCAGGTCGTCTGAAACCTTAAACCGAAAGACACAACATGCAGACAAAACCTTTTTTCCAGACGGCCTTATCCTTGTCGCTCGCCCTTGCCTTAAGCGCGTGCGCCGTCCACAGCGCCGACCAAAACCTCACGCTCGAATCGACAGGGCAGGTGATGAGCGCGGCGGAAACCGCCGAACGCTACGACGTGAACGGCAACTGGTGGGAAATCTACCAAAGCCCGCAGCTCAACGCCCTGATGGCGCAGGCTTTGGAAAACAATATCGATTTGAAACAGGCGGCCATCAGCGTCAATAAAGCCCTGTATCAGGCGAATATTTTGGGGGCGGATTTGGTGCCGTCGTTCAGCGGTTCGCTGGGTGCGTCCACATCCAAAAACCTGAAAACCGGCAGCCACGGCAACACCTTCAGCAGCCAGCTCGGCTTGAGCTACGAATTGGATTTGTGGCGCAAACTCAGTGCCACCGCCGACGCGCAAGTATGGGAATACCAAGCCACACAGCAGGATATGGCGAACACGCGCCTGACTTTGATCAACAATGTCGCCGACGCCTATTTCAACATCGCCTACCTCAACGAAGCCATTGAATTGGCGCAAAAATCCCTCAAGCAATATCAGGAAATCAACCGCATTGCCGATGCCAAGTTCCGCTACGGCAGAGCCGATTCCAGCCAGCCGACGCAGGCGAAACAATCGCTGTTGAGCGCGCAAAACAACCTGATTTCCCTGAAAAACAGCCTCGACACGCAAAAACAGGTGTTACGCAACCTGCTCAACCTCAAGCCGAACGAGGCCATCGCCGCCGACCCCGCGCAATACCGACTGCCGTCCGTCAAAGGCGTGAACCTCGACGTACCGATTACCGTGTTGGCGAACCGCCCCGACCTGCGCGCCGCCGAATACCGCCTGCAATCCTCGCTCCAATCCGTCGAAGCGCAAAAACGCAGTTGGTACCCCTCGATTACATTGGGCGCGAGCTTGAGCACGTCGTCTGAAAAAGCCAAAAGCGCGTTCAATATCCCGCTGCTGGGCGGCTCCGCCACCATCAACCTGCCGTTCCTCAACTGGCAGACCATGAAGTGGAAAGACAAAACCGCCCAAGCCAATTTCGACAGCGCCAAACTCGACTTTGAAAAAGCCCTGACCACCGCGCTGAACGAAGTCAACACCAACTACCTCGCCTACCAAAACGCCCAAGCCGCGCTCAACAACCAAGAGCAGCGCTACGCCTTGGACAAGAAAAACAGCCGCTACTACCAAGTGCGCTACCAACACGGCAAAAACGAGCTGAAAGACTGGCTTGAAGCGCTGAACACAGAATACGGTTCCGCCCAAAACGTACTGAACCAGCGGTACGAAACGCTGAAATACGAAAACATGGTGTATAAAGCGATGGCAGGTCGTTACACGCCGAAGTAGGGCGGTCGGCTCGAGAGGTCGTCTGAAAACTGAAAAAACGGTTTTCAGACGACCTTTTTGGCGGTTTGTCGGAAACAAACCGGAGATATAGTGGATTAACTTTAAATCAGGACAAGGCGACGAAGCCGCAGACAGTACAG
>CALDNV010000180.1:0-1521 GCA_937914605.1 uncultured Neisseria sp. | reverse complement strand
CGAAGAAGGCAGCCACGCCGAACTCCTCGAAAAACAAGGCCTCTACGCCAAACTCTGGGCGCACCAGAGCGGCGGTTTCCTCAACGAACACGTCGAGTGGGAGCATTAAAAACCGCCCGATAAAGCGGACAAGCAACAGGTCGTCTGAAACCGAAAATCAGGTTTCAGACGACCTTTTTTGATTTCGGCATAACGATGCGCTAAACTTCCCGCTTGTGCCGCCTGACAGGGCGGATGGCAGATTGCCTGTTCCCCTGATTCCGCCTGTTTTCATAACCAAGCGGGCAACAGGTTTTCTGTCACTTTATAGTGGATTAACTTTAAACCCGTACGGCGTTACCTCGCCTTGTCCTGATTTAAATTTAATCCACTATACTGCAGCCGCGCCGATAAAAACACGACGGAGCGCATACCGCGACAGGTTTCGCGCCATTCGGCTGACAATATGTTCCAAACCAAAAATCCATCTATAAAGGTCGTCTGAAAATGAAACCATTGCTGATTCAAACACTGCGCACTACGCTGACAGCGTCTGTCGTACTCATGCTTGCTGCCTGTCCGAGCCATACCTCCGACAAATCGGATGCCAAGCCGCATACCCATACCGCGAATACCGCCAAGCCCAAAGCCGTGGTCGCACTCGCGCTCGGCGGCGGCGCATCCAAAGGCTTTGCCCATATCGGCATTATCAAAGTCTTGAAAGAAAACAATATTCCCGTCAAAGTCGTGACCGGCACATCCGCAGGCTCCATCGTCGGCAGCCTGTACGCTTCAGGTATGTCGCCCGACCGCCTCGAACTCGAAGCCGAAATTTTGGGCAAAACCGACTTGGTTGACCTGACCCTGTCCAGCAGCGGCTTCATCAAAGGCGAAAAACTGCAAAACTACATCAACCAAAAAGTCGGCAACCGCCCCATCCAACAATTGCCGATTAAATTCGCCGCCGTCGCCACCGATTTTGAAAGCGGCAAAGCCGTCGCCTTCAACCGAGGCAACGTCGGACAGGCAGTCCGCGCGTCCGCGTCCATCCCCAACGTGTTCCAACCCACCATGATTGGCGGCCGCCGATACGTTGACGGCGGTCTGTCGCAGCCCGTTCCCGTCAGCGCGGCTAAAAAACAAGGCGCCAATTTCATTATCGCCGTCGATATTTCCGCCCGTCCGGTGAAAAACGTCAACCAAGGCTTTTTCTCTTACCTCGACCAAACGTTCAACGTCATGAGCATTCCGCTGCTCCAACATGAATTGGGTCAGGCAAACGTCGTGATCAAACCGCAAGTGTTGGAGATGGGTTCTATCGGCGGTTTCGACCAAAAACGACGCGCCATCCAACTGGGTGAAGAAGCCGCCCGCGCCGCCCTGCCCGAAATCAAGCGCAAACTCGCCGCCTATCAATATTAACCAACAGCCTACCGCAGCAAAAAGGTCGTCTGAAAACAGCTTTTCCGTTTTCAGACGACCTCTAATATAGTGGATTAACAAAAATCAGGACAAGGCGACGAAGCCGCAGACAGTACAGAT
>CALDNV010000179.1:0-4813 GCA_937914605.1 uncultured Neisseria sp. | reverse complement strand
TTTGCGCGATATTTTGGTCGCCATGCTGGTGGAAAAAATCGAGCGGCAGGGCATGGCGTGTATGCTGGTAACGCACGACCGCTTCGAAGCCGCATGCCTGAGCCATGAAATAATGCTGCTTTCCACTAAGGGCATGAACGTGCAAAATGTGATTACCCTGCCTACGCCGCTGTCCGAACGCGATTCGGCTTTTGAAGAAGCCGTGGTGGCAAGAGAGTTTCAGGGGATTCATTATTATGAGTGATAGGAATTTAAATTTCTGACAAACCTTGCGGTTCGTTGCCCTCTCCCTAACCCTCTCCCACGGGGAAAGGGGATCAGGTTTCTCAAAATCAGAGAGCCGTAGAATTGGGAATCAGATGTCAGGTAAACCTGAAAATGTTCAGGCTCGACAGCCCAATTCCCTCTCCCCGTGGGAGAGGGCTAGGGAGAGGGTAAGCAAGCCGCAGGCTTGCCTCTTCAGCGAAAGATACGAATCTGTTATCCGAACGCGATTCGGTTTTTGAAAAAGCCGTGGTGCCAAGGGGGCAGGGGATTCATTATGAGGTGCTTTATGTTTTCGACTGTGATTACTGCTGCTGTTTTATATATTGCTACAGCAGTAGATTTGTTGGTAATACTATTAATATTTTTTGCTAGAGCAAATACTAGAAAAGAATATCGAGATATTTATATCGGACAATATTTAGGTTCTGTAATTTTAATATTAGTTAGTTTATTTCTAGCTTTTGTTTTGAATTATGTTCCGGAAAAATGGGTGTTGGGTTTATTAGGTTTAATACCGATTTACTTAGGTATTAAAGTTGCTATTTACGACGATTGTGAGGGCGAAAAAAGAGCTAAAAAAGAATTGGATGAAAAAGGGTTGTCAAAATTAGTCGGTATTGTTGCTTTGGTTACAGTTGCTAGTTGTGGTGCAGATAATATTGGACTTTTTGTTCCTTACTTTGTGACTTTAGATCTTGTCGACTTATTAGTTACTCTTCTTGTATTTTTAATATTGATTTTTGTTTTAGTATATACAGCACAAAGATTGGCTAATATTTCAGGTGTTGGTGAAATTGTAGAGAAGTTTAGTCGTTGGATAATGGCTGTTATTTATATTGGTTTAGGGTTATTTATTATTATTGAAAATAATACAATTCAAACAATAATATCAATAATATGAATGATACGGGCATTTGAGTATCTGACAAACCTTGCGGTTCGTTACCCTCTCCCTAACCCTCTCCCACGGGGCGAGGGGAACAGGTTGCTGAAAATCAGAGAGCGCAGGATTGAAAATCAGATGGCAGGTAAACCTGAAAATGCTCGGGCTCGACAGCCTAATCCCCTCTCCCCGTGGGAGAGGGCTAGGGAGAGGGCAAGCAAGCCGCAGGCTTGCCTCTTTGGCAAAAGATATGGCCCTGTCCGCCCAATAAATCCGTATCCAAAAGCATCTTCATGCAGAATCAAGCCAAGCCATGAATAAATTTTTCACCCACCCCATGCGGCCGTTTTTCGTCGGCGCGGCGGTGCTTGCCATACTCGGTGCGTTGGTGTTTTTCATCAGCCCCGCCGCTATCGTCCTGCACCGCCAAATCTTCTTAGAACTCATGCTGCCTGCGGCATACGGCGGTTTCCTGACTGCCGCCATGCTCGAATGGACGGGCTATAAAGGTCGTCTGAAACCCGTCGCCACCGTCTTGGCGGCGCTGTTGCTTGCCGCATCCGTCCTGCTGCCGTTTGCGCCGCAAACCGCTTCGTTTTTCGTTGCCGCCTATTGGCTGGTGTTGCTGCTGTTCTGCGCCTGGCTGATTTGGCTCGACCGAAACACCGACAATTTCGCCCTGCTGATGCTGCTTGCCGCGTTCACCGTTTTTCAGACGACCTATGCCGTCAGTGGCGATTTGAACCTGTTGCGCGCGCAAGTACATTTGAACATGGCGGCGGTCATGTTCGTATCCGTCCGCGTCAGCGTCCTTTTGGGTGCGGAAGCCCTCAAAGAATGTCGTCTGAAAGACCCCGTATTCATCCCCAACGTCGTCTATAAAAACATCGCCATCACCTTCCTGCTCCTGCACGCCGCCGCCGAACTTTGGCTGCCCACGCAGACTGCCGGTTTTACCGCACTCGCCGTCGGCTTCATCCTGCTCGCCAAGCTGCGCGAACTGCACCATCACGAACTCCTGCGCAAACACTACGTCCGCACTTATTACCTGCTCCAACTCTTTGCCGCCGCAGGTTATCTGTGGACAGGCGTGGCGAGACTGCAAAACCTGCCCGCCTCCGCGCCCCTGCACCTGATTACACTCGGCGGCATGATGGGCGGCGTGATGATGGTGTGGCTGACTGCCGGACTGTGGCACAGCGGCTTTACCAAACTCAACTACCCCAAACTCTGCCGCATCGCCGTCCCCATCCTTTTCGCCGCCGCCGTCTCGCGCGCTGTTTTAATGAACGTAAATCCGATATTTTTCATCACCGTCCCCGCGATTCTGACCGCCGCAGTGTTCGTGCTTTATCTGTTGACGTTCGTGCCGATATTTCGGGCGAATGCGTTTACGGACGATCCGGAGTGAGCGTTTTCGTTTCATGTCCTATTCAATCGCAAGCCCTGTGTCGCCTTAAGTCAAAAGGTCGTCTGAAAACTGGTTTCAGACGACCTTTTGTGTTGCTGCGCTTTATCTGCCGTACATTTCCCATAAACTTTCTTGCAGGCTGAATGCGGGTTCGCTGTTTTCGGGGCGGGCGCGGATGTAGCTGCCATCGGGCTGCATCAGCCAGGCGCGGGTGTTGTCTTGCAGTGCCATTTCGATGCCTTCGTGGATGACGCGGGCTTTGAGTTCGGGCGTGAAAATCGGGGTGGCGACTTCGATGCGGCGGAAGAAGTTGCGCCCCATCCAGTCGGCGCTGGAGATGAAGGTGTCGTCCGCGCCGTTGTTGTGGAAGCAGTACACGCGCGAGTGTTCGAGCTGTCTGCCGATGATGGAGCGGACGCGGATGTTTTCGGACAGGCCTTTGACACCGGGGCGCAGGGTACACATGCCGCGCACGATGAGGTCGATTTGCACGCCTGCGCTGCTGGCGCGGTAGAGGGCGTCGATGACGCTCGGCTCAATCAGCGAATTCATTTTTGCGCGGATGCGGGCGGGTTTGCCTGCTTTGGCGTGTTGGATTTCGCGCTCGATGCGGTCGATGACCATTTTGTGCAGGGTAAACGGGCTTTGGTAGAGCTTGTTCAGACGACCCGGTTTGCCCAAGCCTGTGATTTCCATAAAGATGGTGTTCACGTCGGCGGTGATTTGGTCATCGGCGGTGATGATGCCGAAGTCGGTGTAAATGCGTGATGTGCCTTGATGATAGTTGCCGGTGCCGAGGTGGGCGTAGCGTTTGAGCGCGCCGTTTTCGCGGCGGATGACGAGTGCCATTTTGGCGTGGATTTTGTAGCCGAATACGCCGTAAACGACGTGCGCGCCTGCGTTTTCAAGCTGTTGCGCCCAGTTGACGTTGTTGGCTTCGTCAAAACGCGCCATGAGTTCGACGACGACGGTGACTTGTTTGCCGGCAAGGGCAGCTTTCATCAGGGCGCGGACGAGTTCGGAATTGCTGCCGGTGCGGTAGATGGTCATTTTGACGGCGAGGACGGCGGGGTCGGCGGCGGCTTCGCGTATCATGTGGACGACGGGGTCGAAGGACTGATACGGATGGTGCAGCAGGATGGGCGACTG
Organism: uncultured Neisseria sp.; assembly: GCA_937914605.1. Taxonomy (GTDB): domain Bacteria; phylum Pseudomonadota; class Gammaproteobacteria; order Burkholderiales; family Neisseriaceae; genus Neisseria. The sequence goes on along the minus strand of CALDNV010000179.1, from coordinate 1,103 downwards.
TTTCGCCAGTTTGAAAATGGAGCCGTTCTTGCGCAATGCTTTCAGACGACCTGCCCCGCGTGCGGGAAACTTGAGGTCGGGACGGTCAACCAAATCGGGCACAGCATTAAGGCGCACGAGGTTGACCGGGCCTTTGACTTGGTAAAGCTCGGCGGGGGTGAGTTTGAACTGGGCGAGCAGGAAGTCGTGGATGTGGGGCGGGCAGGTGTCGGCGACTTCGAGGCGCACGCCATCGCCGTATTCGCGGTCGTGCAATTCGTTTTGAATGGCGGCACGCAGGTTTTTGAGGTCTTCTTCATCGACGGTCAGGTCGCTGTCGCGGGTGAGGCGGAACTGGTGGCAGCCTTTGACCGTCATGCCGGGGAAGAGTTTGCCGACGTGGGCGTGCAGGATGGAGGAAAGGAAGACGAAGCCGCTGCCGCCGTCGCACAATTCGGCAGGCAGGGGGACGACGCGCGGCAGGATGCGTGGGGCTTGCACAATCGCCATGCCGGAGGGTCGGCCGAATGCGTCCGTACCTTCAAGCTCGACGGCGAAGTTGAGCGATTTGTTCAACGGGCGCGGGAAGGGGTGCGACGGGTCGAGTCCGATGGGAGTAAGGATGGGCAGCAGTTCGGCATCGAAATACTGCTCGATCCATTTCTGCTGCCCTGCCGTCCAGTTGCGGCGGCGGTAGAAATGGATGCCTTGTTTGCCTAGTTCGGGCTGCAAGACTTCGTTGAACAGGCGGTATTGCTCCTGTATCAGCGCGTGTGCTTCGGCAGCGACGGCGGCGATGGTTTCGGACGGCGTGGTGCCGTTGTCCAAACGCTCGTGCGGATTCATTTTTTGAGCACGTTTGAGCCACGCCATGCGTACCTCGAAAAATTCGTCGAGGTTGGAAGAGACGATGCACAAAAACCGCAAACGTTCCAAAAGCGGTACGTTTTCATCCTGCGCCTGCGCCAAAACGCGGCGATTGAAAGCGAGCAGGCTCAGTTCGCGGCAGAGGATGCGGTTTTGTTCGGGCATGGTGTTCTCCTGAAGCGGGTGGGTCGGACAGTTAATTGGGAAGTATAACGCGTTTCGGACGGGCGGGGCAGTGGTGCGGGATGGGCGGGTGG
>CALDNV010000178.1:0-11636 GCA_937914605.1 uncultured Neisseria sp. | reverse complement strand
TCTTTGAGCTAAGGCGAGGCAACGCCGTACTGGTTTAAAGTTAATCCACTATATATATCCTAGATATGCCTATTAAGCTATAAAAAACTGCACATGATCAAGCTGGATTTGGTCTCCGGCTTACTAATGTGCAGTTTACGATTTTCAGACGACCTTTGCTGTTTAGATGGCAAATATACGTCTTTATAGATTTTCAGATTTACGCTTTTTCTTTTTGGCGCATTTTTTCCGCCATCATTTCATGCAGCGTTTTCTTGGCAGGTTTCATCGGAACGCGGTTGTCCGTCCAGCCCATTTGCTTGCTCGGTGTCAATGCACGGAATTTGGTGGCCGCCCAACCGAAGGCGCGGTAGGCTTTGCTGCCGCTGAAAATGCCGTTGAATGTACGCCATGCCATTTGTTCGCCGAAGGTATGCGATGCACCTTGTCCGCGGATAGGATGCGGTACGACTTCGGTCGGTGAACGTTGCGCTTCAACACGCAAACGCTGCATTTGCTCGGTAATCGGGATACGTACCGGACAAACTTCCACACACGCGCCACACATGGTGCAGGCAGTTGGCAGGTCACGGGTGGCTTCTAGACCCAACAGGTGCGGAGAAATAATCTCGCCGATAGGGCCGGGGTAGGTTGTGCCGTATGCCGCGCCACCGATACGGGTATAAACCGGACAATGGTTCATACACGCGCCACAACGGATACATTGTAAGGTGCGGCGCATTTGGTCTTCGGCATAGGCTTGGCTGCGGCCGTTGTCGAGCAGGACCAAGTGCATTTCCTGCGGACCGTCCAGCTCTTCGCTGCGGCGCGGGCCGGTAATCATGTTGAAATAGGTAGTGATGTTCTGACCGATGGCGGAACGCGGCAGTAGGCTGTACAAAGGCGGAACGTCCGACAGCTTGGCTACAACTTTTTCAATACCGGTAATGGCGATATGCACGGGCGGAACGGTGGTACTCAAGCGACCGTTGCCTTCGTTTTCAACCAGACATAGTGTACCCGTTTCAGCAACAGCAAAGTTTACGCCGCTCAAGCCGACATCGGCAGTGCTGTAAATATCGCGCAGGGCTTTACGGGCGAAGCCGGTCAGTTGATCCACATCGTCTGTTAACGGGGTGCCGAGGTTTTGGTGGAAAAGTTCGCTAACCTGTTCTTTGGTTTTGTGAATGGCGGGCATCACGATATGGGTCGGTTTTTCGCCTGCCATTTGGACGATAAACTCGCCCAAGTCGCTTTCCACCGCTTTAATGCCTTTTGCTTCAAGATAATGGTTCAGCTCGATTTCCTCACTGACCATGGATTTGCCTTTGACCATCAGCTTGCCGTTTTTGACAGTAATGATGTCGTGGATGATTTGGCAGGCCTCGGCCGGAGTTTCCGCCCAGTGTACTTTCACGCCCAACTTAGTCAGGTTTTCTTCCAGTTGTTCCAACAAGGCGGGTAATTTAGACAATGAGCGCTGACGGACGTGTTCGCACAAATCACGCAGGCTTTGCAGCTCTTCTTCGTCGGTCAAAACGGCTTTGCGCTTAGTCATCAGCATATCCATCGCGGTACGCAAACTCTTACGCAAAGGCTTGTCTTGAAGGGAAATTGCGGCGTTTTGTTTGAAAGTTTCCGGCTTCATGTGGAACTTGATGGTTTGCGTAGTCATGCGTTTTCCTCCAAATCGGCAGGGGAAATGTGGTCAGGCAGGATGGCGAGAATGACCAAATCACGCGGACCGTGTGCGCCGTAAGCAAGCGTCAACTGGATGTCTGCAGTTTTGGACGGGCCGGAAATCAGGAAAACATTGGTCGGCATACCGTTTTCCACTAGTTTTTCGCCTTCGACGGCGTTGTGAAATTCGTTATACATTTTCGCCGTATCAAACAGGCAGAAATGCACGGGCGGAACAAGGCTTAAAGTACGCGGCTCTTCGGGGCTGGAAAACAGCATCAGCGTACCGGTGCGGGCGATGCCGCATTGCGAGCCGCTAAAGCCTGCATCGATGTTCGCGAAAAACTCGGTTTTCCAAGTATCGATTTCGCGTTCGAAAGCAATCGGTTCGATATTGCTGTCCACCAGCGCGGCACGGGCGATTTGTCCGTGTTCGGTCGCCAACGGCAGCAGAATGTTTTTCAAACCTTTGCCTTCGGCTGCTTGACGGAATACTTGCGGCCAGCCGGTTTTGGTCACCCAATAAATTTCGGTTTTGACGGCGCGCATAGCGGCAGCCCAATGTTTCAGACGCTCAACTTCGCTGTCCCAAGAAACACCCATTTCACGGTAATAATCAAAAACCGCAGGCTCTTCCATCGGCAATGCGTCGGCTTTTTTCAGTTTTGCCAAAATATTTTCGCGCGCGCTCATGCTTTGCCTCCGGTACGTTCCAACAAGAAGGATGCGATGTGTTTCGGACGCGGCATATTCGGTTCGTCCTTAGCGATTTTGCCGCCGATGTTCATCATGCAGCCGCAGTCCGCGCTGATGATTTCAGTCGCGCCGGTTTCTTTCAGCGCGGCAACTTTGTCAGTTACCATCGCACCGGAAATATCCGCTTGTTTGACCGAGAATGTACCGCCGAAGCCGCAGCATTCGCTTTCATGGTCGTGAACGATGCGTTCAACGTTTTCCATGCCGTCAATCAACTGCCAGCCTGAAATATGGACATTCATTTCGCGGCGTGCCGCGCAGGAAGTGTGAACGGCGACTTTGACCGGCTCGCCTTTGTCTTCAGGCTTATAGCCGATAGCAAGCAAGAAATGAGTAAACTCAATGATGCGGTTGGCACAATCCACCGCTTTGGATTCGTATTCTGTATTTTTAAACAGGGTAGGCCAGTGATGTTTCATCATGCCGCCGCACGAGCCGGACGGTACGACGATCGGCCAGTTTTCAGGAAAAAGGTCGAGTTGCGCTTTGGCGACATCAAATGCCTCGGTCGGATGGCCGGAAGAGTAGGCGGGTTGGCCGCAGCAGCTTTGCGCCATCGGGTAATGAACCCGTATGCCTTGCTGCTCGATTAAAGTAATGGCATCCATGCCCGCTTCGGGCATGAAAAGATCGAGGACGCAGGTGCCGAAGAAATAGACATCCGTCGGCTTGCTGTCGAATTTAGTGATTTTGGGTGGGGTGATTGCGCTCATTTTTTCGTTAACGGGAGTACCCGTTTTTCTTTGTATAAATAGACGGCTACTTTAAGTAATTGCATGTAGGCGGTCAAGTATAATTTTAAAAAATAATATTGGAAACGATTGATGGGTCGTCTGAAATACTGATTCCACAAATATAAATAGTTATATGCGAATAAATATCATTATATTTAAAAGCTAATTCATTTATTAATGAATAAATTAATCAATCCATATGAATGCCCGGGTGTTCAACAAATACGATTGCACCCGGGTTTCAAATAGTTTTATAGAAAAATAGGGGAGGGTAGTTAATGGGACTGGGAAGAAGAAGGGTTTTTGGATGTATTAATTTTTGCTGCAACCCATAACGCGACACCTGAACCCAGCATATCCGCAATGCCGTCGCCAATAGAGCCTTCGCGTGTTGTGGTAAACGTAGCTTGTGCCCATTCACTTCCAACAGCAAACAGAAGTGCGAATATCAACAAACCGAGATACGGAATTTTTGCTTTTTCGTGAATATAAGATTTTGCCAATAACCAAATCTGGGCAAAAAACAAAGTGAAGTGGGCTACTTTGTCGAAATTGGGAAACGGTGGCGGCGTATTGCCAGATTCCTTGAAAATCAAAGAATAGATACCGGCCACAAACCAAACGATAGCCAACAGACTGAATTTATTGATGTAAAACTTCATTTTTGTTCCTCATCCAACCAAGTTTGGCAGATAGCTGCAAGGCGGATGAATTTGTTGCCGCGTCCGTTTAATATGTCGCGCCATTGTTCAACTTCCTCTGTTGTCGGTGCATCATCTATGCTGCATTCGTACAGCAGGAAATCAAGGGTTTCTTCCACTACGCCGACGGGTTCATTCTGGATTAATTCTAAAATCTGAGACATATAGGGGATTTTTCAAAAGAGGAGGGCGGATAATGATGTACACAACATAGCATTTACTTGCTGTGTAGGAAACGTGTAGCTTCTTCCCATTCGCCCGCCATTATTTTCGGCATCGCTTTTAATGATTTGGCAATTGCCTCGTCAATCTGTTGGCGGTGTTCTGCGCTTGGCTTGTTCAATACATAAGCGACAACGAGGTTACGGTCACCAGGATGATCTATACCCAAACGCAAGCGGTAATAGTTAGGTGTACCAAGACGGGCTTGGATATCTTTCAAGCCGTTATGCCCCCCATTTCCGCCGCCAAGTTTAAATTTGATACGACCGCAAGGAATATCCAATTCGTCATGCACAACCAGTATCTCTTCGGGCTTGATTTTGTAAAACTGCGCGAGTGCGGCAACAGACTGGCCGGAACGATTCATAAAAGTCATGGGTTTAAGCAGCCAAACATCGCCATCGGGCAGATTCGCCCGCGCCACCTCACCAAAAAATTTTTTCTCTTCTTTAAATGATACTTTCCACTGCCATGCAAGTTTGTCTAAGAACCAAAATCCTGCATTATGGCGGGTTTGTTCGTATTCGTCCCCGGGATTTCCCAGTCCGATGATCATTTTGATTTTATTCGACATAATTATTTCTCAATACCTCAGAAAATATGGCAATTTTCAATAAAAGGTCGTCTGAACATGGTTTCAGACGACCCCGGTTAACTTTCATTCCTGATTCTGTACCCGTTTCCGACGTGCCTCTTTGGGATCGATCAATAATGGGCGATAAATCTCAATCCGATCTTTATCTCGAAGAAGCGTCTCATCTTTAACTGATTTGCCAAAAATTCCCAGCGGAGCAGTTTGTAAGTCCAATTCAGAAAATATTTCATCCAGCCCGCTTTGGCATACCGCTTCACGCGCCGTACAGCCATTTTGCACATTCATTTTTTTCAACACTTGCTTGTCAGGCAAACCGTAAACGACTTCAATCTTAAGCATAACGGCGATCCGCTTCTTTAACGAACGCATCAACCAATGCTCCGGACAAATGGCTGAAAACAGGCGAAATCATGGCAGATAAGACAGAGTTGGAAAATTCATATTCCAATTTAAATTCAACTTTGCACATATCGTCGCCCAAATCTAAGAATTTCCATGTTCCCCGCAAGATTTTAAAAGGTCCTTCCAACAAATCCATTCGGATTTCCTTACCGGGAATATTGTGATTGTGCGTAGCAAATGATTGGCGCACGCGCATATAGTCCATAAAAAGACGCGCTTTCAACTCATTGTTTTTTCGTTCGATTACTTCAGTTTTACTGTACCAGGGCAAAAATTTCGGATAGTCTTCAACCTTATCGACCAACTCAAACATTTGCTCCGCGCTGTGCAAAACCAAGATATTCTTCTCAACCTTTTTCATGCTCAAACAGGCTCAAAATCGAAAAGCGGTATTATAAACGAATTCACTGTATTTTTCAGACGACCTCGAATCTCTGCAACCATCCCAATCCAAATCATCATCAAGGCAGTCCTGCTTGGCAAAGTATAACGATATGCGTATAATCGACCTTTCCCATCTGGGGGCGATCTTGGTTTCGACGGGGGTTGCAAAGCAGATGCGGGCATACCGGGGTCTCAGATTTCCCGTAAAACACTGAATCTAAATAGTCGCAAACGACGAAACTTACGCACTGGCCGCTTAAGGCCTGCCGTTGCAGCAGTTGGTCAATGGGCTGTGTAGCGCAAGCTACCGCAACGTCATTCTACATTGACTGGTTTTCCGCCGGGTTACTTGGCGGGAAATAAGATTTAAGGTAACTGGTTCCTAGAAGGCCTGTCGGTCGGCATAATAGGAACGAGATTTTAAATAGACACGACTAAGTATGTAGAACGCTCTGTAGAGGACTTCCGGACGGGGGTTCGATTCCCCCCGCCTCCACCAAGCCTAATTTTCAGTTTTATTTTATAACGTATAAAAGCCTTGAAATATAATAATTTCAAGGCTTTTTGTTATCTCATTGCTGATGTTTAAAGCAAATAGGAATCTACTATCGACAAATCAAACTGCTTCACCGTTCTGCTTTGCCTCCAAAAGCTCCCAGCGTTCCAATTTTTCCAAAAGCAGCGTTTCGATTTCTTCGGCACGGTTTTGCAATGCACCGGCTTTCTCATAATCTTTGAAGATTTCAGGATCGGAAAGCTGCGCGTTGATTGCCGCCTGTTCGGTTTCCAAGGTGGCGATTTCGTCGGGCAGGGCGTCGAGTTCGCGCTGTTCTTTGTAGGAAAGTTTGACCGTGCGGTTGGCTTTGGGTTTGGCTTTTTCCGGTTCTGCGGTTGTTTTCGGCGCGGAGGTCGTCTGAATTTTCTCTTCGCGTGATTTTGCGTCGATGTAGTCCTGATAGCCGCCGATGTATTCTTTCAGACGACCTTGTCCTTCGAAAACAATGCTTTGGGTAATCACGTTATCAAGGAACATACGGTCGTGCGAGACGAGGAATACCGTGCCTTGGTAATCGCGAAGCAAATCTTCGAGCAGCTCTTGGGTGTCGATGTCCAAATCGTTGGTCGGTTCGTCCAAGACCAGGATGTTGGCGGGGCGGGTGAAGAGTTTTGCCAGCAGGAGGCGGTTGCGTTCGCCGCCGGAGAGCGATGAGACGGGGCTTTGCGCGCGGGCAGGGTGGAACAGGAAATCTTCCAGATAGCTCATGACGTGTTTTTTCTTGCCGCCGACTTCGACGTAGTCGTTGCCTTGGCCGAGCGTGTAAAACACGGTGTTGTTTTCGTTCAGCGCGCTGCGGAATTGATCGAAATAGGCGACTTCCTGCTTGCTGCCGATGCGGATTCTGCCGTAAGTCGGCTGCAATTCGCCCAGAATCAGCTTGAGGAAGGTGGTTTTGCCGATACCGTTGGGGCCGATTAGGCCGATTTTGTCGCCGCGCTGCAAGATGGCGGAGAATTTGTCCATGATGACTTTGTCGCCATAGGCAAACGAGGCGTGTTCCAGCTCGGCGATGATTTTGCCGCTTTTCTCGCCGCTGTCGAGCTTGAAATTGACTTGTCCTTGCACGTTGCGGCGTTCGGCGCGCTGGCGGCGTAGCTCTTCCAAACGGCGCACGCGGCCTTCATTACGGGTACGGCGCGCTTCGATGCCTTTGCGTATCCACGCTTCTTCCTGTGCGTGGAATTTGTCGAAGAGGCGGTTGTGTTCCGCTTCAACCGCCAATTCCTGCGCTTTTTTCTCGCTGTATTTGGAGAACGAGCCGGGATAGGAGCGCAGAATACCGCGGTCGAGTTCGACGATGCGCGTGGCAATGTTGTCCAGAAAACGGCGGTCGTGGGTAATCACGACCAAGCTGCCTTCAAACGCTTTGAGCAGGTTTTCCAGCCAGATAATCGCGTCAATGTCCAAATGGTTGGTCGGTTCGTCCAGCAGCAATACGTCGGGCTTCTGCACCCAAGCCTGCGCCAAGGCGACGCGCTTTTTCTGCCCGCCGGAGAGGTTGCCGATTTTTTCGTTTTCCGGCAAACCGAGTTCGCCCAAAGTCTGCTTCACCGCCGCATCCAGCTTCCAGCCGTCCTTCGCTTCGATTTCAAGCTGCAATTCGTTGAGTTCTTTTAATAAAACGTCGTCTGAACCGTGTTCCAAATCATGGCTGACGCGGTGGTAACGGCGCAGCAGGTCGCGGATTTCGCCCAAGCCTTCGGCGACAGTGTCGAATACGGTGGCTTCCTTGTCAAAAAACGATTCCTGCGGCACATAAACGATTTTGAGGTTGTTTTGAACGATAATCTGCCCGTCGTCGAGCTTCTGCACGCCGGCGAGGATTTTCAGAAACGAAGACTTACCCGCGCCGTTGCGGCCGATTAAGCCGATTTTTTCGCCGCTGTCGAGTTGGAAGGAAGTTTTGTCGAGCAAGGCGACATGGCCGACGGCAAAAGAAGCGTTTTCTACGGATAAGATGTTCATAAGGAAATAGGGAAAAATAAAATCAAGTCGTGTATTTTAACTGATTTTAAAAAGCTCTGTGATAGGTACGAAGAAAGATGGATAGAACTAAAGAATATTGAGAAACTTGAATCAATTCATATAATTTAACATAATATACATTATGCGAACTAATGTGTCAGATAATAAGTTACTCACAAACAAAATCCGCCCCTTATTTTTACAGGCGGATTTTTCCAAATGTGAACTATTTAATTTTATGCATGCGTTTGTCTGTATAGACACACAGTACACCGCTATTGTTGTAGATGACTTGATGATTGGTATCGCAGAAAAATGCTGACAATTCGATAGGAACTTTTTCACTACCCCATGTTTGTGGTGAAAGGAATATAAGTTTGCCCGGCGTACATTTTTGAATTTCATCTTTATTGATTTTGCTCACCACACAAACATCACTTTGATCGATATTTGTATCAGAATTTGTATCCGACTTCATTTTGTCACAACCAACAACCAGTACAGTCAAAGCCGTCAAAATTAGAATCGAAGATTTCCTCATATCTATTTACTCCTCAATTATTTGGATTTATAAAAAAAACTCAAGCTAAATTCACAACTTGGCAATAAACTTCGACGGAACCTTTTCAGTCAGCCAAACGCCGTTGTCTGCGAGGTAAAACTGATGGCCGTCGGCAAGCATGGCTGCGGTGTTGATGGTTAACACTACGGGTTTACCATGTCGGGAACCGACTTTGATTGCGGTTTCGATATCTGCCGAAAGATGGACGAAATGGCGTGAACCTGCATGCAGCCCCTGACCAAATATCGACTGCACCGATTTTTCCGCTGTGCCGTGATATAGGATATCAGGTGGTGTCGTTGCACAATACTGGATCTCAACCTGTTTTGTCGAATGCCCTTGCGCGGCACGAATACGCTTGCCGTCTTCTGATACGGTAAATCGTTTTTTATCATTGTTTTCAACGATTTCCATTAAAGTATCGTACGTCAATGCAACGCGGGTAAAGTTGTGCTTGGGGTGATTTGCTTGTGCCAGCAGGATATCAATATCCACCCAGCCGTTTTTGTCCAAAGTAATTCCGATCTGTTCGGGTCTGTGACGCAAGATCAGGCTGAGGAATTTGCTGACGGATTTTTGTTGTTTTTCATTTAATCTCATGGGTGTTTTTCTTTCTTTTAAGTATTTTCAGACGACCTTCTCTCTACAAAGGTCGTCTGAAATTTATTTATCCAGCCCTTCCTGCACCATCTGTGCAGCGCGTACCACTGCTCGGGCTTTGTTTTGCGTTTCCTGCCATTCGGAGGTCGGGTCGGAGTCGGCGACGATACCTGCGCCGCTTTGGACGTATAGCGTGTTGTTTTTCACCACGGCGGTACGGATGGCGATTGCCAAATCCATGTCGTTGTTGAACCCCCATACGCCGACGGCTCCGCCGTAGATGCCGCGTTTGCTCGGTTCGACTTCTTCGATGATTTCCATGGCGCGGACTTTGGGTGCGCCGGAGAGTGTGCCGGCGGGGAACGTGGCGGCGAGGATGTCCATGTTGGTAATGCCCTCTTTCAGACGGCCTTCGACGTTGGAAACGATGTGCATCACATGGGAGTATTTTTCAATCACCATTTTGTCGGTTACTTTGACTTCGCCCGTTTTGCTGATGCGGCCGACGTCGTTTCGCCCTAAATCGATAAGCATGACGTGTTCGGCGATTTCTTTGGCGTCGCTTAATAAGTCCTGCTCGTTGGCAAGGTCTTCGGCGGGGGTTTTGCCGCGCAGGCGCGTGCCGGCGATGGGGCGGACGATGACGTCGTCGCGTTCGCGGCGGACGAGGATTTCGGGCGAGGAACCGACGATGTGGAAATCGCCGAAATCGTAGTAAAAGAGGTAAGGCGAGGGGTTGAGCGTGCGCAGGGCGCGGTAGAGGGCGAGCGGGCTGTCGGTAAATTCCATGCTCATGCGCTGGCTGGGGACGACCTGCATACAGTCGCCTGCGAAGATGTAGTCTCTGATTTTATCGACGCAGGCTTTGAACGGCTCTTCGCCGAACTCGCTGACGGCTTCGGTGTGTTTGCTGCCGAGCGAGAGTGGGATGGCGCAGCTTTGGCGCAACTGGGTGCGGATGTCTTCGAGGCGCTCGCGGGCGCGTTCGTAGCCGTCGGGCTGCGCTGGATCGGCGTAAACGATGAGGTGGATTTTGCCGCTCAAATTGTCGATAACCGCCAATTCTTGCGACAGCATCAGCAAGATGTCGGGCGTGCCGAGCGGATCGGCTTTGGCGGTGTTTTTCAGGCGGTGGGCGAAGTGTTCGAAATTGTAGATGGTTTCGTAACCGAAGTAGCCGACCAATCCGCCGGTAAAGCGCGGCAGACTTGGGATTTCGGGCGTTTTGAAGCGGTTGTGGAAGGCTTCGATAAAGGGCAGCGGATTGCCGTCGTGTTGTTCGACGATTTCACCGTTTTGATAAACATCGACGTGTTTGCCGCTGACTTTGAGATAGTGGCTGCAAGGCAGTCCGATAAAGGAATAGCGGCCGAAACGTTCGCCGCCGACCACGGATTCGAGCAGGTAGGTATAGGGGCGGTTGGCGAGTTTGAGATAGAGGGAAAGCGGTGTATCCAAGTCGGCAAGGAGTTCCTGCACGAGCGGGATGCGGTTGTAGCCTTGGGCGGCTTGGGCTTGGTATTCTTGTTTGCTGATCATTTCTATTCCGTTTGTCGGGTACTTTTCAGACGACCTTATCTGAGTAAAAACCGGTTGAATTATCCGAAAAGTATAGCAGTTTATCGATAGCGTTGACAGTATGCGGGTCGTCTGAAAAAGCAAAACGCCGTTTGCTATCAACGGCGTTTTAGGCTGGGATATCAGGCGTTTGGCGTAGCGGTATGGCGTTTTTTAGCCTGTTTCCATTTGTATGCGTAGCCGAGTACGACCGGAATCAGCGACAGGATGAATTTGAAGGTCCAGCTTGCATACCATGGTCTGTTCAGAATAATCGCCTCCCCTCCGGAAGCGGGAACGACGATGTCTTTGATGGCGAACCAATCCAAATATGGCCACCAACACATCACCAAGCTGCCTAAAAACAGCGGCCAGATATTACGGCTCAAATTAATCTGCCACAGGCGGAAGCATACGCCTGCCCATACCAGCGTCAGGCCGGTAATCAGGAAGATGGTGTAAGTATCGGCGCCGAGAAAGGCGGCGATGAAATAAGTCAGCACCACCCAAATGACGGCAAGGACAAGGACGATGATTTCTTCAGGACGTTTGAACATTTCAGCGCTTCTCCAAAGCAATGTCGCATCATGCGGTTTAGGGCGGGCTGACGATTGGTGGCGCGGGAATCTTTAGGGATAACATATAAAACATTGCTTCCGCACCAATCAGCCTGCCTGAAAGTCTGTTCAGGCGATACTATACCCGAAACGAAATAGTTTGAATATGCTACTTATTGCTAGGATGGGCGTTTCAGACGACCCTCAAATCGTTGAAAAAGGTCGTCTGAAAACCGATACCTTCAGACGCCCTTAAAACCATTTTCAGACGACCTCTTTGCGCCCTGTCTTTCCGATGTATAGTGGATTAACTAAATCAGGACAAGGTGACGAAGCCGCAGACAGTACAGATAGTACGGAACCGATTCACTTGGTGCTTCAGC
>CALDNV010000177.1:0-11725 GCA_937914605.1 uncultured Neisseria sp. | reverse complement strand
GGGGTGGGTGGCGAAGACGCCGACGGGCGGGGTGGCGGCGAGGTAGGCGTCCAATCGGGCTTTGTCGGCGGCTGTGGTTTTGAGTTCTTCGCTGCCGGACAACTCGGCGTATTGCTGCACGAGTGCCGGCGTGTTTTGCGTGATATCGGAGAACTCGGTCAGGGCGGTGCGGATGTCGGTTTCGAGGTCGTCTGAAAGGCGGATTTTTTCTTCGCCGCTTAATTGGTGCAAATCAAGGATTTCTTGAACCAAAGCGGGAGCGTTGAGCGGGAGTACGCCCAATGCGTCGCCTGCCTGATAGTGCAGTCCGGAACCGGACAGGTCGATTTCGATGTGTTCTACGTCTTTCTCGGCGGAGCGGGACGTGATTTTTTGGCGGACGGACAGGGTGGCGGTATAGGGTTTGTCTTTGGTATAGACAGTACCTGCGGTTTGAGGGGCGACAGGGGTTGCAACGGATGCTGCGGCGGTTTGCGCGGCAAGCTCGGCAACTTGGGGGACGACGGCTTCTATCCAAGCATCGGCGGCGCTTTGGAACTCTAAATCGCAGATGCCCAAGTCGTTCAGACGACGTGCGCCCAGTTCGGCAAATTTGGCGTCAAAGTCTTTGCCCGCTTGGCAGAAATTGGGATAGGAAGAATCGCCCAAACCTAAAACGGCAAAAGTGAGTTTGCCCAAATTGGGGGCTTTTTTGCCGAAGACGAATTTATACAGCGGCAGGGCTTCTTCGGGCGGCTCGCCCTCGCCTTGCGTGGATGTTACCAATAACACGATGTCTTCATCGGGCAGTGTTTTGCTTTTGAAGTCTCCCGCGCTGCTCAACACGGCTTCTACGCCGGCGTTTTTGAGTTTGGCGTGTAAAGATTCGGCAACGCCGCGCGCATTGCCCGTTTGCGAGGCGGATAAGACCAACACGCGTCGCGCGGGGGCTGCAACGGCGGGAGCTGCGGAAACACTCAAACCGCCCGCCGCCCCTTGACTTTGCGCCCAGCAGTAGCCGGAAAGCCAAGCGAGCTGTGTAGGCGAGAGGGCGGCGAGTTGTGCGGAAAGTTCGGTGGGAAGCGGGTTGGCTGGGGTCATGTCGGTTCCTTTGTACGGACGGCTGCTTGAGGCAGAACGTTTGCCTGCGCGGCTTTAATTGTTTGGTTGAATGGTGATTTTTCTGAAAACAGTGGCGATACTGTAAACAGGTCGTCTGAAAAACGGAAAGAATGCTTGGTTTTAATTTAATGCGATTTCGTTATATTCTGGATTGGGAGAGGGGGAGAGGGTTGATATCGGTTTTCAGGCGACCCTTCCTCTTGATTATGCAAACAGGAGGCGTAAAATATCAAAAAATTACACAATAAAACAAATCCCAACACAACACATCATGAACCGTCTGCTCCAACACGCATTTACCCCCAATCAAGCCACATCCATAGGTCTGCTTGCCGTAGCCTTTTGGAGTTTCGTCGTCGGGTTGATACGCGCCTTGAGCCTGCACATGGGGGCGGTCGGCGGCGCGGCGGTGATGTACAGCCTTTCCACTTTGTTGCTCTTGGCTATTTTCGGATTGCCGAATCTGCGGCAGTTCAGCCGCAGCTACCTTTTCTGGGCAAGCATTTTTTTCGTCGGCTGCGAATTGTGCCTGTCTCTTTCCATCGGTTTTGCCGACAACGCACGCCAAGCGGTCGAAGTCGGCATGGTCAATTATCTTTGGCCGACGTTTACCATCATCGGTGCAGTTTGGTTTAACAAGCAGCCGGCAAAATGGTGGATAGGCATAGGCTTTGCCCTTTCGTTTATAGGTATCGCGATCGTTTTAGGCGGTGACGGCGGATTCTCTTTGCCCGAGATTATCGGCAACGTCCGAACCAATCCGCTCAGTTACATCATGGCATTGTTGGACGCGCTGTTTTGGGCGGCATACTGCACCCTGACCGCCAGAACCAAAGCGCAGGGCAATGCCGTCGGTTTTTTCTTCCTCCTCGTCTCCTGCATCCTGTGGGCAAAATATTTCGCAGGCGGCTACGGCAGCCTTCATTTCGATACCGGCGCCATACTTTATGCCGTTGCCGCCGCAGCCTGCATGGGATTGGGCTATGCGGTTTGGAACATCGGCATTTCATGCGGCAATATGACCGTTTTGGCAGGCGCTTCCTATTTCATTCCCATTTTTTCTGCTCTCATTTCCTCCGTCCTGCTCAATGCGCCCCTGTCTGTACAGTTTTGGCAGGGCGCGATTATGGTCTGCATCGGCTCAGGCGTGTGCTGGCTTGCGACGCAGAACTTCAGTTTCAGACGAGTCGAATAGTTTGGTCCTTACATCAGGTTTTTTGAAAATATCAAAAAGGTTGTCTGAATATTTTCAGACGACCTTTTGTTGTATTTTCAGTTGTAATGATACGTTTGCTTAAGTTAAATACCATTTATCTGAAATAAATTGCTGGTTTATGAGAATATGGTATTTCTACAGGAATCAGAAATTGATAATGGATTGTATTTCAGCTGGTCTGATTAATCAGAAATCTGTTACAGGAAGAGTAAAAGTGGAATGTGGAAAAGATAGGGTATTGAAGAAGCTATCAGCTCTAATAGCAGTTTTGGGTTCATTCGCTTTGGCAGCTTGTTATCCATCTTCAGAAAATAAGGAAGAAGTAGAAATGGACAATCAGATACCCATAACAGGCTTTGAAAGAAATATTAAAATTGATTTGGATGGGACGTTGCTGAGCGTACCTTACGGTTATTTGGCAGGTTCGTCCCGAAATTCGGCAACAAGATGGATGTCGGACGAGGAAAAAATCTATAAGGGCGGTAGGCTTGATATTTACGTCCATGCCAAACGCAAAGGAGATTCTTGGATTTTAGAGCCTTTTAATCGGGAGAATAAAGATAAATTTGTTAAGGCATTGAAGGATGATCTACCGATGATAGACACTATTTCGATTCAGAAAAATTCTGAATGCCTTTTAGATCCCAAGTATGTTACGAAAATGATGTTCAGGTACGGTTCAAAAGAAATAACTTCTTATTCTAAAGACTATAAAGCATATGAAAGGTTTAATGAAGAACCGTTCTATCATGAATTTAATTATATTAGGGATGATGAAAATCCAGTAAGAATACAAGTAAGGGATGATGGTAGAAAAAATGGAAAAAAACTTAATGAACCACATTTTTCAATCGCAGTTGACTCATGCATAAATGGTTTGTCAGTAGATTATTATCCTAGTATCAGTGTACATGAATATGGAAATTTTTCTAAGCAGCCTTCTCAACAAGAGCTGATTGAATATCATCTAAAAATAGAGAAATTAATTAAAAGTTTTATCAAGTAATTTTATTTTAGGATCCTAACTTATGATTATTTTAAATGGATAACAACAGGCTGAATTAAAAGGAGAAGAACTGTGTGGAGATGTTCTATCCGAGTTTGCTATATAATCGCGCCATCTTTGATGAACAAACATCGTCTGAAAGAACGTCTTAATTTTCAGACGACCTAAAATAAAACCGACATACAAAGGAGCCGAACCATGTTTCACAGCATCAACGCCTATACCGGCGAAACCCTTTGCCGCCGTCCTGCGCAGGGTTATGCAGAGTTTGCACAAGAATTGGCAGCGTTGAAGGTGCGCCAGCAGGTGTTTGCGCGGTTGGGTGTAACCGGGCGGACTGCTTTGCTGCAAGCTTTTGCCGAGCGTTTGGCGCAAAACAAAGAGCGGCTTGCGGAAATGGTTTGCGAAGAAGTCGGACGCTGCCTGCACGAATGCCGTGCCGAACTGGATAAATCCGTCGAGCTCATCCGATATTACGTCCGCCTTGCCCCCGAGTTGCTGGCGCATAAGACCATTGCTACGCAGGCGAGCCTCAGTCAGGTGCGTTTTGAGCCGTTGGGCGTTGTGCTTGCCGTCATGCCGTGGAACTATCCTGTCTGGCAGGTTTTGCGTTTTGCTATTCCTGCTCTGTGTGCGGGAAATGCTTGTGCCGTCAAACCTGCGCCCAGCGTGGCGCGGGTCAGCGCTGCGCTGTTGGAACTGGTTTCAGACGACCTCCCGTTGATTGGTGCGTGGTTGGACAACGACGATACGTTGAAAGCCATTGAAGACACCGATGCGATGGCGTTTACCGGCTCGACGCGGACCGGCCGACTGCTCGCCGCCCATGCGGGAATGCACCTCAAGAAAACCGTCCTCGAACTCGGTGGCAGCAATCCTTTCATTGTCATGCCCGATGCGGATCTCGAACGTGCCGCCGTCGAAGCTTGTTATTCGCGTTTCCGCGACGCGGGTCAGTCTTGCAACGCAGCCAAACGAATCGTCGTAACCGAAGCCGTTGCCGACCGCTTCATTCCCCTGTTCCTTGCCGAATGCGCCAAATTGCAAACGGGCAATCCCAAAGACCCTGCGACCACACTTGCCCCGTTGCACCGCGAAGACTTGCGCGCAAACGTACACACTCAAGTACAGGACGCAGTCGCACACGGCGCAGAAGTTTTGACGGGCGGTTTCATTCCTGAAGGAAAGGGCTGGTTTTACCCTGCCACCGTGTTGGACAAAGTGAATTCCGACTGCCGCGTTTGGAATGAAGAGGTTTTCGGGCCGGTTGCCATGATCTTGCGGGCGAAGGACGAGGAACACGCCGTCGCCCTTGCCAATGATACCCCCTACGGACTGGGCGCCAGCATTTATACCGCCGATACCCGCCGCGCTTGGGCGTTTGCCGAAAAAATCCAAGCAGGCTCGGTCTTTATCAACCGCCACACCAGCAGCGACCTGCGCCTTCCCTTTGGCGGCGTCAAGGCTTCCGGTTACGGACGGGAATTGTCTGAATTCGGGTTGTATGAATTTGTGAACGTGAAAACGTATTGGCAGAAATAAGGATGGATTGAAAAAGGTCGTCTGAAAACGCCGGGATTGTCTATATCGCGTTTTCAGACGACCTTTTTAAGATGGAGGATTGACCGATCGCTGTGCGTCAAGCATCCATTGTAAAGAACAAGGTTTCTTGTTTTAAAGCATTGCCGTCGGCATCGGTCAAATCGGCGTGTGCTGCGGAAAATTTGATAACTGCAAGACTCAGGCTGCCGGTATCGGTCAGCGCGGTATTGATGATTTGTCCGGCTTCTTCGCCTCCGTTTTGAACGGTAACGCCTGCGGCTTCCAACGAATCGCCCCGCAAAACCGCCAGCCCGCGTTTGACTTGTCCGCGATATTGGGCGCGGGCGATGATTTCCTGTCCAGGATAGCAGCCTTTTTTGAAATGTACGCCGCCGATGATGTGTTGGTTGAGCATTTGGGCAACGGCAGTTTCTTTGGTTACCGTCGAAATCCAAGCGTAGCCGCTGCGGATTTCGTGCAGGTTCCAAGCGTTTTCGGCTGCCGCGTCATATTCGGGCAGAAGCCCGGCTTCGCCGATTTTCAGACGACCTGAATGGGGCAGGGTAATGGTGTATACCCCATTGTCTGCTTGGGCAGGAAAGGATAGGGCAGGTTCGGCTGCGGGAGAGGGTGAGGCAGTTTCGTCCAGCTCGCCTGCGACGGCAAAATCGGGCAGCGGTTCAAAGATGACTTTGGCTCTCAGGACAAACATGCGCAACCGTTTGACAATGGCTTCGGTCAAATCCTGCGCCATAATCAGCAGCAAGTCTTCTCCTCGGTTGAGGACGATCATATTTGCCAGCACGCGCCCTTTCGGGGTGTTGTAAGTGGCATAACATGCGGTATTTTCGTTCAGATGGTTGATGTCGTTGGATAATTGGCCGTGAAGAAAGGAGGCTCTGTCCTCCCCGCTGACTCGGACGACACCAAAAAATGGCAGGCGGGTTTGCATGTAGAATCCTTTGTCGGGTAGCAATGGAATAGTTCGATATTATAAGAACAAACGCTTGATGAAAAAAGCCGTTGAGTATAGGAAAAGCGTACAGAGGTCGTCTGAAAAGGTTTCAGACGACCCATTTTGTTCTGATTAAAAGGAAAATCGGCTAAAATGACGGCGCTTTTTCTTTAGGATAGAGAGTGATTTCAAGATGATTCAGTTATACGGCATTCCCAATTGCGATACGGTGAAAAAAGCCCGTAAATGGTTGGCAGAACATGACGTTGATTTTCAATTTGTGGATTTTAAAAAGAGCCCGCCGCAAGTTGACACGATAAGCAAATGGTTGGAGCAGATACCGCTGGAGGTTTTATTGAACAAACGCGGTACGACGTGGCGCAAACTGGATGGGCAAGCCCAAGCCGCTGCGGCTACTGCCGATGGCGCGGTTCGATTGATGGCGGAACAGCCCAGCATCATCAAGCGTCCGGTTTTGGAAAAGGAAGGGCGGTTTTTCGTCGGCTTTTCCGAAGAAAACTATCAAGAAATTTTTTCAAAATAACACGATACGGCGGAATGGGGTCGTCTGAAAAATAAGTCGGACCAGCGTTCTGCCAAGAGTGCATAACAGGGCAAAACGCGCTACAATGCGCGTTTGCTATTTTAACCATTACGTCTTCAAGATAATATGTTCCATACCGTTGAAAAATATAAAACTCCGGCCCAGATTTTGTTGGGTCTGATTGCGCTGACCTTCGTCGGCTTCGGTGTCAGCACGGTTGCTGCGCCCGGCTCTGATTTTATCGTCAAAATAGGGGATGAAAAAATCAGTGAGTATTCTTTGAATAATGAGTTGCAAGGTGAGCAGCTTCAAGGTCAAAGCCCGTCGCGGGGAGCAGTATTCCAATCTTTGGTTCAACGCGCCTATCTGAAGGAAGGTGCCAAGCTGATGGGCGTGGAAGTTTCCCAAGAGCAGCTTAAACAACTGATCGTGGATGATCCTAACTTTCACGATCAAAACGGTAAATTCAGCCAACAGATCTTTTCAAACTTCCTGAGCCAACGCCATATGTCGGAAGACCAGTTTGTCGCCGACATCCGCGAACGGTATGCGTTGCAAAGTTTGATCAATTTGGTGCAAAACGGTGCGATTATCAGCGATGCGCAAGCAGAGCAGCTGATTAAGCTGACTCAGGCGATCCGCGATATCCGTTCGGTAACATTCAATCCTGAAGCCTTTGTTTCTCAAGTAAAAGTTGATGATGCCGCATTGAAGGCATATTATGAGGCGCACAAAAAAGATTATCTGATTCCGCAAGGCATGAAATTGGAATACATCGCCCTGAGTGCCAAAGATTTGGCGGACAAACAGACGGTCAGCGAAGACGAAGTGAAAAAAGCATTTGACGAGCAGGCACCCCATCTTTCGCCCCGCCGTGAAATTGCCCACATCTTCTTCCCGGTTCCTCAAGATGCCGATGAAACGGTACGCGCGGCAATCAAAGCCGAAGCAGACAAAGTTGCGGCAGAGTTGAAAGCCAAGCCGGCCGATTTTACTGATCTGGCGAAGAAATATTCAAAAGACACTGCATCTGCTTCCAAAGGCGGCAACTTGGGCTATCTGTCTAAAGACGGCGGCTTGGGGACAGATTTGGAAAACGTGGCGTTCTCGCTGCCTAAGGGCGGAATCAGCGATGTGGTTCAAACACCGGTCGGCTACGATATCGTCCAAGTTTTGAATATCGAAGACAAAGTTTCTTTAGAACATGAAAAAGCCCGTATCGAAGCCGATTTGAAGCTGAAAAAAGCTGCTTCCGAATTTAATTCGGCCAAAGAAAAGCTTTCTGAAGAAGCATTTAATACGCCGACTTCCCTGGCGGATGTCGCTAAAAAAACAAATCTGAAACTGGAAAGCCTGGATCAAGATTGGTTGACTCAAGCCAACGGTAAAGCAGCAGGTTTGCCCGATGCATTGATTAATGCTGCGTTCAGTGAAGATGTGTTGAAGAAAAAACACAATTCCGATTTGATTTCCATGGACAAAGATACGGTTTGGGTTATTCGTGTCAAGGAAGTCAGGGAAGAAAAAACCGCGCCTTTCGCTGATGTTCAAGAAGAAGTGCGTTTGGCTTATCTGCGCAGTGAAGCCGCAAAACTGGCCGATAAAAAAGCCAAAGAAGCCATCGAGGCTTTGAAGGCAGGCAAGGCAGTTGACTTGAAATGGTCGGAAGTATCGAAATTGAGTGCGCAAGATGCACGCCGGACCATGGCACCCGAAGCGTATAACGAACTGATCAAAGCCCGTCCGCAAAATGGCAAACCTGCATACACCATGCTGCTGGAAGGCATGCCGGCTCCTGTAATTGTTGAAGTACAAAATATTGCTGCGCCGGAAAATATTGCTTCCCAAGTGCCTGCTGCCAAACAAATGCTGGCGCAACAGCAGTCTGCCAACATTTTTGACGCATTGCTGCGTTATTTCAGCAAGGAAATCAAGCGCGAGCAAGGTGCGCAAAAAGTTGATAATTCAGCAGAGTAAGCTGGTGATGAACAGGTAGGCGGCAATGATGGCAAACATGATTGCCCGTCTGCCTTAAACAGAATCAAACGGTCGGAGAAAATCCGACCGTTTTCATTATATAATCAGCCTTTCTTGCCCCATCAATATATAGTGATTTCACTACCATACACATCCCGATTTTCCTTGTTTTTCGGTTAGAGGTCGTCTGAATACCATGAGCAAAGCTCCCGATGCTTTTACGCGGCTGATTAATGCCTTGAAAATTCTACCCAATGTCGGTCCCAAATCCGCGCAGCGCATGGCGCATCAATTGCTGCAAAGCAAACGGGAGCAGGCGCAGGAGTTGGTTGATGCTTTGCAATATGCATTAAAGCAAGTCCAGCATTGCAGGATGTGCAACACATTTTGCGAAGGGAGTTTGTGTGATATCTGTTCTGACGAATCGCGCGACAAACACCGCCTGATGATCGTCCATATGCCGGCAGATGTTTCCAATATGGAAACTGCCAATTGCCATGACGGTTTGTATTTTGTGCTGATGGGGCAAATCAGTCCCGCGCAAGGGATGGATGTGAGCGCCATCGCATTGGACAAACTGGTGGCAAGGTTGCAGAACGCTGATGTCGAAGAAATCATCATTGCAACAAACTTTACTGCCGAAGGAGATGCGACGGCGTATGTGTTGGCAGAATTGTTTAAAAACCTTCCATACAAAGTCAGCCGTCTTGCCAGAGGCATCCCTTTGGGTGGGGAGCTGGAATATGTCGATGCTGGAACTTTGGCGCAGGCCGTTTATGAAAGGCGCGCAATCAAGGAATAAACAATAAGGTCGTCTGAAAACGCGTTTCAGACGACCTTATTTCAAACAAAGCCGGTTTATTTGCAGCTTACGCCTTGAATTTGCGGAGTGTCGCCGCTGCCTACTTTAAAGGCACATTTGGTGGCGCTGCTGCCGGATACGGTGACGACACCGCTGCCTGCGGTCAGGCTAACCGGTTCTTTAACACCCATGCCGACTGCGGTTGCGGCAAGTTTTTGCACGTCGGCAGCAGAATAGGACGTATTGTTCGAACTGATTTTAATCTCCTTAGCCGCATACGCATTTGCACTGAATGCCAATCCGGCAGCGGCAACGGATAATGCTAAGAATTTTGTGATGTTCATTAATGGTTTTCCTTTTTGATGGCGGTAAACTTTACCGCGATTTCAGAATAAGGCCGAATAGATGATTGTGCAAGTTTTTCGGCCGATTTTACGGTAGCCCTGAATAAGAAGACTTTGGTTTACAAATTGCGATGTCTCTATTCTCAGTCGTTTCGGCGTATTCAGACGACCTGTCGGTTTTACGGTACAATAGGCGTTTTTTGACAAACGGATGAGGCATATAAATGGCTTCTTTAGAGATTTGGATAGGACTGCGCTATTTGCGGGCAAAAAAACGCAATGGCTTCATGTCGTTTATCACCGTCATTTCTATTGTAGGTATTGCACTCGGTGTAATGGCTTTGATTGTCGTATTGTCTGTCATGGCGGGCTTTCAGAGAGACATACGGGGGCAGCTTTTGAAAGTGGCTCCTCATGCCGAAATGGGTTATTACGATAACGGCAACGGTAAAAGCTGGGAGAGCCTGCGCGAGATTATTAAAGGACGCAAAGAGGTGCTTCAGTCGGCACCTTATGTTTCGGGACAGGCATTGCTGGCAAATGCGGGTGAGGTCCAAGGCGTTCAAATCCGCGGGATTTTGCCTGATGAAGAAAAAAAGATCGTTGAATACAGTAAAGAAATGCCTGTAGGCAGTTTTGATGATTTGAAGCCTGGCGAATTCGATATTATTTTGGGGCAGGATTTGGCTGAGACTTTGGATGTAAAGGTTGGTGAAAAAATCACTGTCGTTACGCCTGAAGGCAACGTGACGCCTGCCGGTGTCGTACCTCGTCTGAAACAATTTAAAGTTGTCGGCTTGGTCAAAACCAAAATCCATGAATTGAACAATTCTCTGGCATTGACACACATGAAAGATGCCCAAGTCTTGTACCGCCTAGATGAAAATGCGGCAGGCTTGAGATTGAAACTTGCCGATCCGATCAACGCGCCGTCGTTTACCGAAACACTGCTGCCGAAAAATCTGCAAGAAGAAGTATGGTTGCGCGATTGGACATACACCAACCGCAGTTATTTCGAGGCCGTAGAAATGGAGAAAAGGGTGATGTTCATCATTCTGCTGCTGATTGTTGCCGTAGCCACCTTTAACTTGGTTTCTTCTTTGGTCATGGCGGTTACGGAAAAACAAGCCGATATTGCCATTTTGAGGACTTTGGGTGTCTCCCCGGGCAGCATTATGAAAATTTTTATGGTGCAGGGCGTATTTGCCGGCTTTTTCGGTACCTTAACCGGTGTGATTACTGGGGTCACGCTGGCTTTGAACGTGGGCAGTATTGTCAAACAGTTAGAGAGTTGGTTTGGTTTCCAATTCATCAAATCACAAGTTTATTTCATTGATTATATCCCGAGTGACGTCAGTGTTCATGATGTTGTGCTGATAGCCTGCATTTCCCTGATTTTGTCGTTTATCGCTACGCTCTATCCAAGCTGGCGTGCTGCAAGAACCCAACCGGCGGAGGCTTTGCGCTATGAATAAAGTAGTTTTGAAATGCGATAATGTCAGTAAAAGCTACAAAGACGGTCAATTGAATGTCAACGTTTTGAATCAGTTGAGGCTCGAAGTGCTCGAAGGTCAAAGCGTCAGCATTATCGGTTCGTCCGGTAGCGGCAAATCGACCTTGATGCACATTTTGGGCGGTTTGGATAAGCCGACTTCCGGCAGCGTGGTACTAATGGGGCAGGATTTGAGTCAGTTGGGACAGAAACAACTGGGTCTGCTGCGCAATCAGTATTTGGGTTTCGTGTACCAGTTCCACCATTTACTGCCTGAATTTTCCGCTTTGGAAAACGTCATGATGCCGCTTTTAATCGGCAAGATGAAAAAAGCCGAAGCAGAACAGCGTGCGGTTGAAATGTTGGAAAAAGCGGGTTTGAAAAAGCGCATACAACACCGCCCCAGCGAGCTTTCCGGTGGCGAACGCCAACGTGCCGCCATTGCGCGCGCGCTGGTAACACGTCCCAAATGCTTGCTTGCTGACGAGCCGACAGGCAATCTTGACCGTAAAAATGCGCAAAATGTACTGGATATGATGCTGGATCTGAAATCCGAGTTGAATACCAGCCTGATTGTGGTCACGCATGATGACGAGTTGGCAGTCCGCTTTGAGCGGGTCATGCTGATGCACGACGGACGCTTGGAAGAGCAGTAACTATCCGGCAAATACGCAAAGGTCGTCTGAAAAAGTAATATAGTGGATTAAATTTAAATCAGGACAAGGCGACGAAGCCGCAGACAGTAC
>CALDNV010000176.1:0-11693 GCA_937914605.1 uncultured Neisseria sp. | reverse complement strand
CTACAACATCGCCGTCGCCACCAACCAATCCGGCATCGGCCGCAAATACTTCACCGTCCAAGATTTGACCGAAATGCACGCCAAAATGCACCGCCTCGTCCGTCAGGCAGGCGGAGAAATCGACGGCATCTGGTTCTGCCCGCACACCGCCGCCGACAACTGCGACTGCCGCAAACCCAAGCCCGGCATGATTTACGACATCCTCGAACGCTTCAAAGCCAACCCTGCTGAAACTTGGCTGGTCGGCGACAGCCTGCGCGACCTGCAAGCCATGCACGAGGCCGGCGGCAAAACCGCGCTCGTCATGACCGGCAAAGGCAAGAAAACCCTGTCGCAACAGGAAAAAGAATTACCCGAAAACACCCAAATCTTCGACAGCCTGCTCGCCTTCTCCCAATACATCATGCACGAAGCCGCGCAAGACCGTGTAGACGGACAGGCAAACCCGTAAATACACGAAGTCGTCTGAAACCCTGTTTCGCCCCATTTCAAGCCCAAACAAGATTTCAGACGACCCATCCGACAGGTAAAAACATGCTCCTCATCCGCAACCTGACCTACTGGTTCATCCTCAGCACCAGCCTGATTTTACTTTTCCCCTTCATGCTCCTCGCCCTGCCCGTCCAAGGCGGCGCGCACAAAATGGCGCAAATCTGGGTACGCATCCTAAACTGGTCGCTCAAACACATCATCGGACTCAAATACCGCCTCATCGGTGCCGAAAACATCCCCGACCGCCCCTCCATCATCTGCGCCAAACACCAAAGCGGCTGGGAAACCCTCGCCCTGCAAGAAATCTTCCCGCCGCAGGTTTACGTCGCCAAACGCGAGCTGTTCAAAATCCCCTTCTTCGGCTGGGGACTGAAACTCGTCAAAACCATAGGCATAGACCGCAGCAACAGCCGCGAAGCCAGCAAACAACTGATGGAACAAGGCATGGCGCGCAAAAACGAAGGCTACTGGATCACCATCTTCCCAGAAGGCACACGCCTGCCGCCCGGCGAAAAAGGCCGCTACAAACTCGGCGGCGCGCGCATGGCGAAAATGTTTGAAATGGACATCGTCCCCGTCTCCCTCAACAGCGGCGAATTTTGGCCGAAAAACGCCTTCCTCAAACACCCCGGCACCATCACCGTCGTCATCAACCCCGTCATCCCCCACGGCAGCGGGACGGAAGCCGAATTGATGGCGGAATGCGAAAAACGGATTGAAACGCAACAACCCCTTATCGAAGGAAAAGGACCGTTTGCCGTCGCAAAGGTCGTCTGAAAACGCAAATTCGCCCCGACACCAACCCAATCCATGTCCCGACACTACGCCCACACCCTTTCAGACGGCCAGTCCATCCGAATCCGGCTCCAACGCAGCGCCAAGAAAAACCTCATCCTGCGCCCCGTATCCCGCGACACCGTCAGCATCAACGTTCCTCCGTTTGTCAGCCATCGCTTTCTCGCCCAATGGCTGACCGACAACGAATCCCTGTTGCGCCGTACCCTCGCCCAAGCCCCGGCCGCCGCCGCATCCGCCGACACCCTTCCCGAATGGATTTGGTATCAAGGCGTTCAGACGACCCTATCCGTCCACAACGGCAGCCACATCCAAATCAGGCCGTCTGAAATCCTCCTGCCCGACAAAGAACCCGCCGCCCAACTGACCCACCTGCGCCGCTTCCTGCACGAACGCGCCCGCGAATACCTGCTGCCGCGCCTCGAACACCACGCCCGCGCCACCGCCCTCATTCCCGCCGCAACCGCCCTCTCCAACGCCAAAACCTTCTGGGGCGTCTGCCGCCACACCACCGGCATCCGCCTCAACTGGCGGCTCATCGGCGCACCCGATTATGTCGCAGACTACATCTGCATCCACGAACTCTGCCACCTGCCCCACCCCGACCACAGCCCGCAGTTTTGGGCAACCGTCAACCGCCTCACCCCGCACACCCAAGCCGCCGAAACATGGCTGAAAGCCCACGGCCGCGAATTGTTTGCATTAGGCTAAAGAGTTCGACACGCCGATACATCAAGGTCGTCTGAAACCCCGTTTCGCCCGTTTCAAGCCCAAACAAGATTTCAGACGACACAATCCATGATAACTACGCGCAACAAATCATGCCAATCCGTCACAAACCATCCGCCCCACTATCCGCCCGCCCTGCAAAACAGGATATAGTGGATTAACTTTAAACCAGGACGGCGTTACCTCGCCTTGCCGTACTATCTGTACTGTCTGCGGCTTCGTCGCCTTGTCCTGATTTAAATTTAATCCACTATAATGCCGTATACTTTTGCGACGGCAGCCCGCGCATCATCCGTCCGACAAAAAAGGCTAAAATACGCAGACTTTCAGTCGCGTGAAAACGAGCCTTAACCCACGCGACACATCAAACCACCCGACAAACAGACAACATCCGCATTCCGCCACACAAATAGCCAACATTGAGGGAAAACACATCATGATCAGTATTTTCGACATTTTCAAAATCGGCATCGGCCCCTCCAGCTCCCACACCGTCGGCCCCATGAAAGCCGCCGCCGCCTTTTCAGACGACCTCAAACAATCAGGGCTGGACGCGCAAACCGAGCGCATCGTCATCGACATTTACGGCTCGCTGGCGCTGACAGGACGCGGACACGGCACATTCGACGCCCTCCTGCTCGGCTTGGAAGGCAGCCTGCCGCACGACATCCCCCTCGCCGACATCCCCGACCGTCTCGAACGCATCCGCACGCAACACATCCTCCGCCTCAACGGACGCGAAATCAGCTTCAACCCCGACCGCGACCTGAACATACGCGGCGACCAAGTGTTGCCCAAACACCCGAACGGACTGAATTTCACCGCCTACGGCAAAGACGGCGGCAAACTCAAAGAACAAATTTACTACTCCGTCGGCGGCGGCTTTATCGTTACCGATCAAGAGTTTGACCAACAAGCCGAACAAACGCGTCCAGTCCCCTACCCTTACACCAGCTGCGCCGAACTGCTCTCCCAATGCCGCATGAACCAGCTCGACATCTCCGAAGCCGTGTTGGCAAACGAAGCCGCGCTTGCCGGTTGCAGCGAAGCCGAAATCCGCCGCCGCGTCGCCGGCGTTGCCGACGTTATGGAAGGCTGTATCAAACGCGGGCTGGCGGCAGACGGCGAACTGCCCGGCGGCTTGAACGTCCGCCGCCGCGCCCCGCAGCTTGCCGCCAAACTCAAAGCCCTGCGTGAAACCGAAATCGTCAACACCCAGCTTTGGCCCATGGTTTACGCCATGGCGGTCAACGAAGAAAACGCCGCCGGCGGACGCGTCGTGACCGCCCCGACCAACGGTGCCGCCGGCATCATCCCCGCCGTCCTGCACTACTTCCGCAAGTTCAACCCGCACGCCACGCAAGAGCGCGTCGAAAACTTCCTGCTCACCGCAGGTGCCATCGGCATCCTCTACAAAACCAACGCCTCCATCTCCGGCGCGGACGTCGGCTGCCAAGGCGAAGTCGGCGTCGCCTGCTCCATGGCGGCGGGTGCATACGCCGAAGTCATCGGCGGCACGCCCAAACAAGTGGAAAACGCCGCCGAAATGGCGATGGAACACCATTTGGGCCTGACCTGCGATCCCGTCGGCGGATTGGTGCAAATCCCCTGCATCGAACGCAACGGCATCGCCGCCGAAAAAGCCCTTAAACTCGGCACCCTCGCCCTGCTGGAAGATGGCACGGACAAAAAAGTCTCGCTCGACGAAGTCATCCAAACCATGTTGCAGACAGGGCGCGACATGAAGTCCACCTACAAAGAAACCTCGCTTGCCGGACTCGCCATCACCCTCCAGAAAAAAGCCGTCCCCGTCTCCGTCCGCGTTGTGGAATGTTGAAAACGGAGCAGACAAAAAGGTCGTCTGAACATTTTGTTTTTCAGACGACCTTTTTGATGGATTCGACTCCTCGCGTATACACGCAAAACCATCGCCGCAAATGACGGCAAGCCTTCAGCCATATTTGCGGCGCAACATTTTCAGACGACCCCTCAGCTTAAAAGGTCGTCTGAAAAATCATTTCGCCTTACCGTTTCAAAGCCAGCGTCAACACGCCCGCCGTAACCAGCCCCAAGCCTACCCACTCCTGCGTGCTGGGGCGTTCGTCCAGAAAAACCACCGCCATCAGCGCGACCAAAACCAGGCTGAATTTATCGACGGGGGCGACTTGCGAGGCGTTGCCCAGTTGCAGGGCTTTGAAGTAGGCGAGCCAGGATGCGCCGGTGGCGAGGCCGGAGAGAATCAGGAACGTCCAGTTTCTTCCCGTAAACCCGTTTACGCCCTGCCATTTGCCGGTATAGGTCAGGAACAAGACCAGCGCGGCGAGGATGACCAGCGTGCGGATGAAGGTGGCGAAATCCGAATCGATGCCCTGCAAACCCATTTTGGCGAAAATCGCCGTCAACGAGGCGAAGCCTGCGGATGCCAATGCCCAGAAAAGCCATGCGTTGCTGTCCATGTTTGTCCGTTTCTCTTGTGGATTGTCAACAATATGAACCGTATTTTTATTGAACTATCGAATTTTTCACTGCGATTCATTCTCAGATAACGCTATAATATGCCTAAAATTCTTTTGAATCCATCAGCGTTTGTCTTTCCGATGGGCTTTCAGACGACCCTCCTCTTTTTCTCCATTCAGTAAAGGAAAATCATGAGCTTCAAAACCGATGCCGAAATCGCCCAATCTTCCACCATGCGTCCGATTGGCGAAATTGCCGCCAAGCTGGGTTTGAACGTTGACCATATCGAACCCTACGGCCATTACAAAGCCAAAATCAATCCTGCCGAAGCGTTCAAACTGCCGCAAAAACAAGGCCGTCTGATTTTGGTTACCGCCATCAACCCGACTCCGGCGGGTGAAGGCAAAACCACCGTGACCATCGGTTTGGCGGACGCGTTGCGCCACATCGGCAAAGACGCCGTTATCGCCCTGCGCGAACCTTCTTTGGGACCTGTGTTCGGCGTCAAAGGCGGCGCGGCGGGCGGCGGCTATGCCCAAGTTTTGCCGATGGAAGACATCAACCTGCACTTCACCGGCGACTTCCACGCCATCGGTGCGGCGAACAACCTTTTAGCCGCCATGCTCGACAACCATATCTACCAAGGCAACGAGTTGAACATCGACCCCAAACGCGTGCTGTGGCGGCGCGTGGTCGATATGAACGACCGCCAGTTGCGCAACATCATCGACGGCATGGGCAAACCCGTTGACGGCGTGATTCGTCCCGACGGCTTCGACATCACCGTCGCCTCCGAAGTCATGGCGGTATTCTGCCTTGCCAAAGACATCAGCGATTTGAAAGAGCGTTTGGGCAACATTCTCGTCGCCTACGCCAAAGACGGCAGCCCCGTTTACGCCAAAGATTTGAAAGCACACGGCGCGATGGCGGCATTGCTTAAAGACGCCATCAAGCCCAACTTGGTGCAAACCATCGAAGGTACGCCCGCCTTCGTACACGGCGGTCCCTTCGCCAACATCGCCCACGGCTGCAACTCCGTTACCGCCACACGTTTGGCGAAACACCTTGCCGACTACGCCGTTACCGAAGCAGGCTTCGGCGCAGATTTGGGCGCGGAAAAATTCTGCGACATCAAATGCCGCCTTGCCGGTTTGAAACCCGATGCAGCCGTCGTCGTCGCCACCGTCCGCGCCTTGAAATACAACGGCGGCGTAGAACGCGCCAACCTCGGCGAGGAAAACCTCGAAGCCTTGGCAAAAGGCCTGCCCAACCTGCTGAAACACATTTCCAACCTGAAAAACGTATTCGGTCTGCCCGTCGTCGTCGCCATCAACCGCTTCGTGTCCGACTCCGATGCCGAATTGGCGATGATTGAAAAAGCCTGCGCCGAACACGGCGTCGAAGTTTCCCTGACCGAAGTGTGGGGCAAAGGCGGCGCGGGCGGCGCGGATTTGGCGCGCAAAGTCGTCAACGCCATCGACAACCAACCCAATAACTTCAGCTTCGCCTACGATGTCGAGTTGAGCATCAAAGACAAAATCCGCGCCATCGCCCAAAAAGTGTACGGCGCGGAAGACGTCGATTTCAGCGCGGAAGCATCCGCCGAAATCGCCTCGCTGGAAAAACTGGGCTTGGACAAAATGCCCGTCTGCATGGCGAAAACCCAATATTCCCTCAGCGACAACGCCAAACTCTTGGGCTGCCCCGAAGGCTTCCGCATCACCGTGCGCGGCATCACCGTCTCCGCCGGCGCAGGCTTCATCGTCGCCCTGTGCGGCAACATGATGAAAATGCCCGGCCTGCCTAAAGTCCCCGCCGCCGAGAAAATCGACGTGGACGCAGACGGCGTGATCCACGGCTTGTTCTGATTTGAATCGGCAGTGAAATAAAACGGCAAAGAGGTCGTCTGAAAACGGGTTTCAGACGACCTTATATTATTTGAAACGGTTTAAACTCAACCGCGACAACCCGTAGCGTGAGCTTTACCCACGAATCCTCCCCTGATGAATAGTCGTCTGAAAAGCTGGAGCAAACCCGCCGCATTGGTTTTTAGACGACCCTTTATTTACGCGATCGCTTTGCCTTATCCTGATTTGAAGTTAATCCACTATAATACCGCCCATTGTTTTTAAACCGACGAAAGGTCGTCTGAAATGACTCAAAACGCAAGCAACCTCTGCTGGCTCGATATGGAAATGACCGGGCTTGACCCCGAACGCGAACGCATTATTGAAGTTGCCATGATTATCACCGACTCCGATTTGAACGTCTTGGCGCAGTCCGAAGTTTATGTCGTCCACCAAAGCGACGAACTGCTCGACGGCATGGACGAGTGGAACACCGCCACCCACGGCCGCACGGGGCTGACCCAGCGTGTGCGCGAATCGCAACTGACCGAAGCCGACGTGGAACAAAAACTGCTCGACTTTATCGCGCAATGGATTCCCGAAAAAGCCACGCCGATGTGCGGCAATTCCATCCATCAAGACCGCCGCTTCATGGTCAAATACATGCCGCGCCTCGAAGCGTATTTCCACTACCGCAATCTGGACGTGTCCACCCTGAAAGAACTCGCCAAACGTTGGAATCCGCCCGTTGCCAAAGGCGTGGTGAAACGCGGCTCGCATCAGGCTTTGGACGATATTCTCGAAAGCATCGAGGAAATGCGTTACTACCGCGAAAACTTCTTGAAACTGCCTGAGGCCGTCTGAAAACACCGTCGGCACACTTTTCAGACGACCTCCGACCATCATGTCCTATCAATACCGCCAATCACTGCCCGACACGCCGCTGGACATCGTCGGCGACGTTCACGGCGAATTTGCCGCCTTTCAATCGCTGCTGCACCGGCTCGGCTACCGCGACGACGGTTTCCATCCGCGCGGGCGGCGGCTGGTGTTCGTCGGCGATTTGTGCGACCGCGGTCCCGACAGCCCCGCGATGCTGGCGTGGTTTAAACAGGCTTACGAACGTGGATGGGCATGGATGGTTTTGGGCAACCACGAATTGAACATCCTTGCCGACGACCCGAAAGACGGCTCCGGCTGGTTTTTCGATGTCCGCGCCGAAAAAGACGCCCATTACGCGCCGTGGCATTGCGTGGAAGAGAAAGAAAAAAACGAATTGCGCGCATGGCTGGCCGAACAGCCCTTGCTGCTGGAGCACGAAGACCTGCGCATCGTCCACGCCGCCTGGCTGCCGCCGCAAATCGAACGCCTCGAAGAAGCAAAGGGCGAAAGCCTGACCGCGCAATACCGCCGCTTCGATGCCGAGTTGAAACACCGCCTTCAGACGGCCTCTTGGTATCCCGACTACCTCTACGAACAGGCGCATTACGCCCCGCAGGCGGAAAATCCCGACCATGCGCCGCCACCCATGCCCGCCACGGCGCGATACGAACTCGAACGCAGCCGCCTGCATCCGATACGCGCCCTCACCAGCGGCGTGGAGCGTTTGGCGGACAAGCCGTTTTACGCCGGCGGACGTTGGCGCGGTACGACCCGTTGCGCGTGGTGGGACGACTACCGTGACGATAAGCCCGTCGTTATCGGCCATTATTGGCGCAGTTGGCAGCCCTCTCCCGCCGCCGTTGCCGCCGAACGGCTGTTGCTGCCGCCGCAGCCGGATGTCTGGCACGGCGCGCGGCGCAACGTGTTCTGCGTCGATTTCTCGATAGGCGCAAGCTGGCGGGCAAGGAAATTCCCGCAGAAATACCGTCCCGAACAGTTCCGGCTGGCGGCGTTGCGCTGGCCGGAGAAGGTGTTGGTGTTTGAGAACGGCGAATGCGCAGCGACGCGTTAGCCTGACAACAAACCGGCATAGTCGCCCAACCCACAGAAAAGCAATCCATAATTTTGAACTCTCCCCAACCTTGCGCAAACATTTTTCTGATTCAATCACGCCCAATAAAAAAAGCCGA
This sequence comes from uncultured Neisseria sp., assembly GCA_937914605.1. Lineage (GTDB taxonomy): Bacteria > Pseudomonadota > Gammaproteobacteria > Burkholderiales > Neisseriaceae > Neisseria. Next base: position 3,301 of record CALDNV010000176.1, on the reverse strand, counting down.
CCGAACCTATTTAAGGTCCGACCGGCTTTTATCGTTTTAAAAATTAACGATGTCTGTGGACTTGGCTGCCGATGACGCCGCCTAATGCAGCGCCGCCCAAAGTAGAGCCGGTATCGCCACCGATCAAGTTACCCGCTACACCGCCCAATACCGCGCCAGTAGCAGTATTGCGTTGTGTTTGGGTCATGCCCGCACATGCACTCAGAGAAGTAGCAATGGCGATCAAGGTCAAAGTTTTAGTCAAGAAAGACTTGCTCATGGTGTGTTCTCCGTTGTGGGTTAACTCAGTAACGAAAGTATGTCACACCAAGTCATTAATATTTATCCCAATAAGTAAAGTCATTTTAAACTAGGATAACTTAACAGGCGGACAGTTAGAAAAAACCATAATCCGATAAATCAGACAAATTAAATAAAAGGTCGTCTGAAACTGTCTGTTTTTACCCACACACAGACTTTTCAGACGACCTCTTTTTCGCCACACAAACCGATTTAAGGCGCGACCCGTTTACGGTTTGCCGCAGCCAAAAGCGCGAGCATTTCTTCGGTGGTATCCCAGCCGATGCAGGCATCGGTAATGCTTTGCCCGTAAACCTCGGGCTTGTCCTGTCTGCCTTCAACCAAATGGCTTTCCACCATCACGCCCATAATATTGTCCTCGCCGTTTTCCAGTTGCGCGGCAACATCTTGGGCAACTTCCATCTGCCGTCTGTAATCTTTACGGCTGTTTGCGTGGCTGCAATCGACCATCAGCTTGGGCGACAAACCGGCTTTTATCAATTGCTCCGCCGCCGATTTGACGTGTTCGGTGCTGTAATTCGGCTCTTTACCGCCGCGCAGGATAACGTGGCAGTCGGGATTGCCGCCGGTATGCACAATGGCGGAATGCCCCGCTTTGGTTACAGACAGGAAGTGATGCGGATGACTTGCCGCGCCAATCGCGTCGATGGCGATTTTCAGATTGCCGTCCGTACCGTTTTTGAAACCGACCGGACAAGACAGGCCGCTGGCGAGTTCGCGGTGTACCTGGCTCTCCGTCGTCCGCGCACCGATCGCGCCCCAAGAAATCAAGTCCGCGTAATATTGCGGCGTAATCATGTCGAGGAACTCCGTCGAAGCGGGCATGCCCATATTGTTCAGCGTCAGCAGCAAGCTGCGTGCCTGACGCAGGCCGTAGTTGATGTCGAACGTGCCGTCCAAGTGCGGGTCGTTAATCAGACCTTTCCAACCCACCGTCGTGCGCGGTTTTTCAAAATACACGCGCATCACAATCAGCAATTCTTTTTCATATTTCTTGCGCAACACCAGCAAACGTTCGGCGTATTCCAATGCGGCTTTGGGGTCGTGGATGGAACACGGGCCGATAATCACCAGCAGGCGGTTGTCCTTGCCGTGAACCAAATCGGCGATTTCATGCCGCGTGCGGTGTACCAGCCCCGCCGCTTCCTCGGAAATCGGCAGCTCGTACAAATGGGCAATCGGCGGCAGCAGCTCTTTGACTTCTCTAATCTTAATATCGTCGGTAGGGTATTGTTGGGTCATTGTTATTGCTTTCAAATTCAGATAAATTAAGGCATAGATTACCTTCTTTACCTGTTTTAAACAAGCCTTTTAGCCATCTTACGGCAATTTTATTTCAAAAAATCAAATTTTTTCTGTTTTTATGTATTTAAATTTCTAAAATTCAAAATTTTTCGCAATAAAATTTTGATTAATTCAATAAGCAATACCTGCGTTGTCAACAATTTTCATCCTTCCCCAATAATCCTCCCGTCTTCCGACAGCATCTTTTTGACGAATACCTCAAGCCCCTTCCATCCAAAACTTGACCGCGGACAAGCCCTGCTTCGTTTTTATGCAAGCCGACATATCATTCACATCAAAATGTAGTAAAATAACAAAATATCAAAGCAATATCGCGCAGCCCGTGTTGCTTATCCTACACAACCCGCCCTGCCGCATCATTAAAATAACCATATATTCGTCGCACATCCCACACATCCTTCCCGCCCTTACTGAAAAGCCGTCCTACCTTTCAGACGACCTTTCTTTTCAACCTCAAAACAAGGAGCGTTACAATGAAAGCAGCACGTTTTTACGATAAAGGCGACATCCGCATCGAAGACATCCCCGAACCGACCGTCGCCCCCGGCACCGTCGGCATCAACGTCGCCTGGTGCGGCATCTGCGGTACCGACCTGCACGAATTTATGGAAGGCCCGATTTTCATCCCGCCCTGCGGCCATCCGCACCCGATTTCCGGCGAGTCCGCGCCCGTAACGATGGGACACGAGTTCTCCGGCGTGGTTTATGCCGTCGGTGAAGGCGTGGACGACCTCAAAGTCGGACAACACGTCGTGGTCGAACCCTACATCATCCGCGACGACGTACCGACCGGCGAAGGCAGCAACTACCACCTTTCCAAAGACATGAACTTCATCGGCTTGGGCGGCTGCGGTGGCGGCCTTGCCGAAAAAATCGCCGTTAAACGCCGCTGGGTGCATCCAATTTCCGACAAAATCCCATTAGACCAAGCCGCTTTGATTGAACCCCTGTCCGTCGGCCATCACGCCTACGTCCGCAGCGGCGCGAAAGCAGGCGACGTCGCATTGGTCGGCGGCGCAGGCCCGATCGGTTTGCTGCTTGCCGCCGTATTAAAAGCCAAAGGCATCAAAGTCATCATCACCGAATTGAGCAAAGCGCGCAAAGACAAAGCCCGCGAATCCGGCGTTGCCGACTACATCCTTGACCCGTCCGAAGTCGACGTCGTCGAAGAAGTGAAAAAACTGACCAACGGCGAAGGCGTGGACGTCGCATTCGAATGCACCAGCGTCAATAAAGTGCTGGACACCATGGTCGAAGCCTGCCGCCCGACCGCGAAAGTCGTCATCGTATCCATTTGGAGCCACCCCGCCACCATCAACGTCCACAGCGTCGTGATGAAAGAACTGGACGTGCGCGGCACCATCGCCTACTGCAACGACCACGCCGAAACCATCAAACTGGTGGAAGAAGGCAAAATCAACCTCGAACCTTTCATCACCCAGCGCATCAAGCTGGACGAACTGGTTTCTGAAGGCTTTGAGCGTCTGATTCACAACAACGAATCCGCCGTCAAAATCATCGTCAATCCCAACCTGTAAACGCCTGACGGATTGATAGAAACACAAAGGTCGTCTGAAAACCTCAAACCGAGATTTTCAGACGACCTTTTTATCTGCAAAGACAATTCACCCCATCATCCACAATACCCTTCAGGCTATTGCCCATCAGTTATAGTGGATTAACTTTAAACCAGTAC
>CALDNV010000175.1:0-11920 GCA_937914605.1 uncultured Neisseria sp. | reverse complement strand
AAGATGCGCGAGGCCTTTTGCAGGTTATTCCTGGGACGGCAGCACGGATGGGGGTCAATCCCAAGCTTTTGTACGACCCCGAGCAGAACATCATCGCAGGTACACGATACCTGCGTTTTTTATGTAACCACTTCCCTGATAAATCCAGTCACGGCTGTAATCTTGATTTGGTGCTTGCCGGCTACAACGCCGGCGAAGGAGCAGTTCGTAAATATGGTGGCATTCCGCCTTATCGGGAAACTCAACATTATGTCCGTAACGTCAAAGCGCGTTACGCTCGCTTGAGCGGTAATCCTGAGGTTTTGGCATCCGAGTCGCCCCGATCTTTCAAAGCCAAGCCCATACCTGCCATTTCACATGCCGACAAGTCGTCTGAAAACACTGTCAAGGTGGTGGCGCAAACCTCCGTCAAGCGTTATGCGGATTGGGATGTTTTCCAAGAATTTTGAATTTTCTCTTGGGGTAATGCTTCCGGCTCTATGCCGGTTTTTTTATGTCTTTTTTATAAGGAAGTAGAAATGAATACTGTTCAATCAACTGCGTATTCTGATAAACGTTTGAATTGCTGGAAAAAGGTTTTTCTTGCATCCACTGTGTTACTGTTTGCTGTCGATGCCTACGCAGGAGGGGGAATGTCGAAATTAACAAATGAAGCCAACAGTTGGAAAACCGATGCCTATACATTCATCGGTGTCTGCGCAGTTCTTTTTATGCTTTGGGAAGGCTTACAGTTATGGAGTAAAAAGATCGACTGGATGGACTTCGCAGTTGCTTGTGGCAAAGTAATTGTAGTCGCATCAATCCCTACTTTGGTCGTGTACCTGTGGGGTATGGGTGGAGGTGCATAAAAGTAGGAGGATGTTATGAACAATAGATTTATGGAAGTGGATGACGAACTTCCCGGTTTTCATGCCTTAGAGCGGGAGGCGACATTTGCCGGTATGCCGCTTGTGCCGACAATCATGTCTTTCGCCATTCCACTTTTTATTACACTGCTTTTGCTCCCTTTTATACAGGAGCGCGCATTTTTGATCATGCTTTTTTCCCTGCCGCTTCTGCTCTTTATTTATACGCAGACACAGCAGGATGAAAAAGCATTACGCATTATCGGTCTATCTACGTTGAGTTTCCTACGTCGTAGAAATTACCGTCTGTTTGGAAAAACCAATACGATTTTGGGCAGCAAGTACGGAAGATGTATAGATGATTACCAACGACTTTTTGACAAAAATTTTGAATAGGCAGCGGGGGCAGGAAGACTGCCTTCCGCCGTATAAACGCCATATTAGCAAACATGTTGTGTTGATGGGCAACGACCGAGTCGCATTCACCCTCCGATTGGAGGGTGTCCATTTTGAGGGAGTGGAAGATTCAAGCATTGTGGTACAGTATCTCAATCTCAATCAAACCTTGTCCTCAATCGGGAAAGACAAGGGCAGCCGTCTTGGCCTTTGGCTGACTCATCACCACAAAAAAATTGATTTTAATCGGGAATATGGGTTCAAAACACCGTTTACACGAACTTTTGCCCAAAAGTATATGGAAAAATTCCGGCGCACCGATTATTTTGAAAACATCTATTACCTCACCTGCGTATTGAAATATGAGGATATGGACGATGCGGTAGAAGAGGCGGAGGAGTTGATTGAAAAACTACTCGAGCATCTTCAGGAATATGATCCTTATGTTCTTGGCGTGTATGAGAACGAAAACGGCATTTTATTTTCCGAGTTCTACGAATTTATCGGAACATTGTCTAACGGCAAAGATGAACCTGTGCCGTTGGGGACATACGATGCCTACCGAACCATTCCATCAACCGACTTACATTTTGGAGCCGAGTTGCTGGAAATGCGTTGTGCAGATAAAACGCGGTATGCCACCCTGTATGATTTGAAGGAGTTCGGACAGACCAAGGCTAAGATTATGGTCAATACGCTTTCCCTGCCTTGCGAATTTATTTTCACGCAAAGTTTTACCTATATCCGACCTGCTTCGATGATGAAAAAAATCGACGACCAACTGGATAAATTCCAATCTGTTGACGATATGGCTGTTTCGCAGCATGAAGAACTTTTGGAGGCTAAAGGGCATTTAGCAGCCGGTGAACTGATGTTCGGAGATTATCATGGGGCATTGGTAGTTTTTGGGGATACACCAAAAAAAGCATATTCTAATGGCCAAACAGTATCCGCCCGCTTTCTGAGTTCGGGCGGTTTTCGTTTCGTACGTGCCGCCTTGTCGGCTGAATTTACCTTTTTCAGCCAGTTTCCCGGTACGAAGATCAAGCCTCGTCCATTTCCGAAAGCGACGACCAATATTGCCGCCTCATTTCCGATGTTCAACTATGAGCATGGTAAGAGCAGGGGAAATCCGTTGGGAGATGGTTCGGCAATTATGCCTTTGAAAACGGATGGTAATACACTGTACGACTTCAACTTTCATTACACTGATCCCAACGAGGTTGTGGCAAACGACGAATATCCGGCAGGACATACCCTGATTATGGGTAAAACCGGTTCGGGTAAAACCACACTTCAAGCTGCCTTATTGAGCTTTTTGGAGCGTTTCAACCCCTTCATCTTCGCAATGGACAAAGATAAGGGTATGGAGATTTTCATTCGCGCGATAGGTGGAACCTATTTCCCCATTAATGCGGGCGTTCCTACCGGATTGAATCCGTTCCAGTGGCCGGACTCACCGAAATTGAGAGACTTTCTGTACGATTTGGTCGGCTCTTGTGTCCGTCTGCCACACAGGGACAACACTGCTGAAGAGCAGAAACAGATTCAGTTGGCCGTAGATACCGTGATGAACTTGGACTTCAAACACCGTCGCATGGGCGCACTTCTGCACTCTATTCCTCCACTTGCGGAAGAAAACAGCCTGCATACGAGATTGGAAGTATGGTGCGGTAATGGGCGTTTCGCATGGTGCTTGGACAACCCTGAAAACCTGTTCAATCCTGATGAATTTTATCGGGTAGGTTTTGATTTGACCGATATTTTAAAACCGGAATATCGTCCAACCGAGCCAATTCTTGCTTGTATGTTTTATATGAAAAACATCATGCTGAAACGTGTAGCGGTAACCAGAAGTGTATTGGTTACAGTGGTTGAAGAATTTTGGCTGCCAGCCAAATATCCCACGACCCAAGAATTCATCATCGACGGTTTGAAAACTGACCGTAAACTGGGTGGTTTTTTAGCGTTGGTTACACAGTCGCCTAAAGATGCAATCAATTCCCCCATCTTCGACACGGTTGTAGAACAAACCGTAACCAAAATCCTTCTGCCCAATCCTGCTGCGGAATATGAAGGAAATTACCAACGCATCGGTCTAACAGAGAAAGAGTTTTTCGATATGAAAAAACTGGGAGAAAAAAGTCGGAAGTTTTTAGTGAAGCAAAACATGGGGAGCTCGATTGCCACGCTTAACCTTTCCGGCATGTCTGATGAAATCGCGGTATTGTCGGGAAACTCGGCAAACGTCCATATCATGTACGAAGCGATGAAACATTGCGGCAGTGATCATCCCGATGACTGGTTACCGGTGTTTCATCTGATGAGAAAGGGGAACGATGAATTAACGCGGGACAGTGTAGTATCAACCGCAATCTGACAAAAGGTCGTCTGAAATTTCAGACGACCTTTTTTCTGCCGCTTCACGCGGTTTTTTTATTTTTCCGAAAGGATTAACATGAAAATGACAAAATTGAAACAGATTCCTACGATTACAGCAGTATCAATCGGACTATTGATGGGGTATACCACACCTGCACCGGCTGGCGGGATCCCGGTTTTTGATGGGGCTTCAGTTGCTCAGGCAATCCAACAGGGTATTCAGATGAAAACCCAGATTGACAACCAACTTAAACAGCTTAAAGAACTCAAAGATCAGATCAAAGCTCTGACCGGAACCCGGAATTTGGGAGAATTTGCCAAAAATGCCGCTCTTGACCAAGTTCCTGATGAGTGGAAAGGAATATATGACAGCGTTAAATCTTTAGATACCAAAACGCTTACTGGCAAAGGCAGGTACAAATCGAGTAACTCGGTGGATGCTTTGATTGACAGTTATAAGACGGCTGCAAAAGCAGTGCAAGATTCAAGCGATCGTTTTAAAGTCATTGATCAGTTGGCACGCAAAATCAACGAAACTCAAGATGCAAAAGCGGCCGCCGATTTGCAGAACCGTATTTCAGTTGAACAGTCTCGAATTGCAACTACTCAAGTTATGCTGGATATGGCAATGAAAATGGCTGATCAGCAAGAAAAAATTCAAGCTGAACAACAGCGCACCATTATCAAATGTCAAATTAAGGCCAGTTCGAAAGCAGAACGCAAAGAATGCGGCTCAATTTCAATTTGATTGCTATGTGATTGCCTGCGCCGGCGTCTTGCCGGGAAAACGGCCGCCATGCTCAATTGCAGGGGCGGCCTTATTACGGAAAGAAAAGCATTATGTCCGAAAAATCAACATTTTTCGTCGATATGACACAGTTCATTACTACGCATATGGGCTCAAACCTGTATGAATCGGTCGGTAGTTTAATTGGCAATATCGCCCCTCTTTTTTCAATCATGTTTGGTATCTACCTGTTGATGGTAATGATGTCCTATTGGTCGGGCGGAGGTATCAACGATATGTTTGTCGATTTTATCAAACGTGTCCTTTTGTATACCTTTTTAATTGGACTTGCCTTTAACGCATCAAAATACCATGAACTTGCGAACATAATTTATATCTTACCTGATGACTTGGCAAAATCATTCAGTAATACGGAATTTACCGGCGGTGCATTAGATAAAATTGTTGATGAGGTAACGGAAGTAACCAATAAGCTGGATGCACAGCAAATTGACTTAAGTTGGACGGAAATAGGCACAAAGCTGAAGTATATTATAGTAAGTTATCAGATTCAGTTTTTTATGGGTATTCTGCTGACAGTGATGTTTGCTTATTACATCTTGGCTAAAGTTGCTTTGGCTATGGTACTGACTATTGGTCCGATATTTATCGGCTTCGGCCTCTTTCCGGCTACACGCCAGTACGCAATGAACTGGATAGGTCAATGTCTGAATTATGTGTTCAATATTGTTCTGCTTTCCATTATCGGATCAATGATGCTGGCTTTCATCCGCGACTACCTCGATATTATGGGAGTTGAAGATATAGGTTCTGCGGGAGTTTTTGGTTTGATATTGCTGATGACGCTGATTGTTTTCGTTCTGTTGATTTGGATGACCCCTCAAATTTCCTCTGCTCTGACGGGCGGCGGCGCAATACAGGGTTCGATGCGGACAATGTACAACATGGCGCGGAAAGGTCTATCCAAAGCAGAAAAGCCTGTTCGTTCAAGTACGAATGCCGCAGTCAACAAGTGGAAAAAATGGCGTGCCAAGGGAGGTGTGGAGTCCCAAAACTCATAACAGGAAAGGATGTGTGATATGAATCACAACGACATAAGGAAAGGCATTTTACAGGCTAAAATGATAGAAGATACCAGCGGGTTACTATTTGCTGAAGTACTGCTTGTACCTGTACTGTTGGCATTTACTGTTTGCCGCTTGGAATTTGTAAAACAGGCGGGGTGGTCTGATTTTGCATTATTTACTACCGGCTTCGGTACGCTTGCCCTGTTCTTATGGTGTTACTTTCATGAAACGGCTCGTTTTTGGCTGGCGGTGTTTTTCAGTTGTATATGGGCGTATGCAGTATGGAAATTTGTGCATTTTATCGGAAATGACCGTCCTGCGTCCGACTACATTTCCATAGGAAGCTATTTGTCCACGCAGGCCATCCTTGCCATACCTTCAATCATTGTCTTTTTACTGACAATGTTGTTCCATTTCTGTGATTTCAAATGGATGGATGATGTATCGAATTAAATATAAATGACGAAAGGTTTATTATGTTACTTGTAAAAAAAACCAATATTATTTTGGTAAGCCTCTTATTGCTGGCAGGCTGTGCGGAATTGAACGACAGTTTGGCAAAGGTTAACAGTGCATTGAGCGGTGTTAACGGCAGTTTGTCTGGCAGCACTTCATCCGAAGGTAACAGGATTCCTGACAGGCAGACTCCTGTTTATACTCTGAAAAATATGAAAATCATACCGACAGCTTCCGGTTTGGAACTTACGGGAGAAGCATATAATAAAATCAACAAGATGATTCGATTGACTCTATCGGTTCCAATTTATGACAAAGAGGGGTTTGCTTCCGGCTCTTTACGGGGAGAAGTCGTTATTTCAGCCAAAGAAAAAACTCGTATCGAAATTCACAGTCTGCTCCCTGTTCCTGAAGGGGGAAGATACGACATTCAGAAATTCAAAGTTCAACAAGAGATTTTCTGAGCAATTCCACTTACCAAAACGCTTCCATTCGGAAGCGTTTTCTTTTTAGGAGATTTTTGTGAAAAAACTGATTCTTATCATATTGTCAGCAGCTTTGGTGGCAGCCTGCTCCCACGCCCATAAGAAACCTTCTGGTACTCCCTTCCCCTTGAATCCCGCCTATCAGTCAGGCAAATAAGGAATTTTTAATATGAAGCTGTTTAGAAAAAAAGGCGTAACCCAGCCTGTCGAGAAAACAAAAAGTAAAACACCTTATCAAGAAGGTGAAGCCTTTATCCGTGCTGCCAAAGAATTTGAAAAATCCGAATCGGAAAGTATCAAAAAACGTGAGAAAGCAGCATGGATCGTGGCAGGTGGTGCAGGGTTGACTGCCATTGCCGCCTGTTTTGCCGTCGCCGCCATGCAACCGCTGGTACGGGTCGAACCTTATATTTTGCTGGTTGATACGGCTACTGGCAAAACAAATGTCGTTACTACATTGGACCATCAAACCCTTTCCAATGACAAGGAATTGAACAAATATTGGATAGGTCGGTATGTCATCAATCGGGAAGGATATGACTGGTACACGATTCAGACAACTTACGATACGGTAATCGCAATGAGTTCCCAAGATGAACAACAAAGGTTTTCTAAACCGTTCGAAGACAATTTGGGTCCAGATAAGGTTTTGGCCGATAAATTCCGCGTAAAAGTTGAAGTGGAGTCTGTATCATTTGTGGGTGAAACAGCCCAAGTTCGTTTCACTAAAACAAAAATACCGGTTAACCCTTCCTCTGCCGAACCAGCGGTGGTACAGCACCTGATCGCTACCGTAGCTTTCCACTACGGCAATCCTCCCTTGAAAGAAAATGAGCGTGCCTACAACCCTGTCGGTTTCTTGGTCGATTCTTACCAAGTTGAAGTGGAGAATACCCGATGACAAATAAAACTCTCTTGATGATCGGCATTGCAGCCGGTTTTTTTTCGTTTTCTGTTGATGCTGCATCCGTTCCCAAAGGCACTAAATACGACAGCCGTATTCAGTATGTTAATTACAACCCTGACGATGTGGTAGTCATTCGCTCCAAAATTGGCAATGCCGTATTGGTACAACTGGCTGAAGATGAGCGTATCTCAGGTGACAGTAAAGCCGTTGTTGCAGGCAATACCGGTGCGTGGAAGTTGACTGTATCCGGCAATAATATCCTGTTCAAACCGCAAACCGTATCGCCGGAAACCAACCTGTTGATTACATCAAACAAGCGTACTTATGCTTTTGATTTACGGATGGCGGGAAACCGTGCGCCAACATATATTTTGCGCTTCCGCTATCCGGAAGAGGCAGCCAAACAACGGTTGGCGGCGGAGCAAAAACGTAAGGAGGCCCGCGTACTGAACGATTTGTATCCCGACAAAAACCATGGCTTCCGCAATGTGGACTACTGGGCTTTCGGCTCCAAGCCTTTAGCACCATCCGCTATGTGGGATGACGGGCGTTTTACCTACTTGAAGTTTGATGACGGACGCGAAATGCCTACCGTGTTCAAAGTATCGCCTGATGGCACGGAATCAACAGTCAACAGCCATATGGACGGCGATACGCTGGTTGTGCACGGCACTTCTGCCCTTTATCACCTGCGTTTAGGTAAGAAGGTATTAGGTGTGGAAAACCGGAGTTATAACAGTAAAGGAACATTCAATTATCGCGGAACTACTACCCCAAGTGCAGTCCGCATGAAGAAAGGTACAGGAAAATGAACCTAGATTTGAAACAGATACAGGAAAAGCACGAAAATTCAGTGGAATCCGACGGTGGGATTTCCTATAACTCACCACAAAACGGCGATTTCCGCGAGCCGCAAAACTTAAAGTCGAGAGTTAACGAGCCTGAGTCTGAGCGTGGTATTCCTACTGATTTGAGCGTTCGTAAAATTTCCACCATGCAGAAAGTGGCAATTTTCGTCGTCGGATTATTCGCCGTAGGCTTAATATCAGCAGGTGTAATGCGCTACGGGGCCGGTTGGTTTGAAAAGAAACCGAAGACCGAAAAACAAACTTCTACGGAATCGGCAGGAAATTCCCGACATGATTTTACTAAAGGCCAAAAGGAAACTTTGGCAGCAGCCGAAGAAGAAGTTGAGATTGTCAAACCAGCCTCTGCAGAAGCAAAAACGGAAGATGCCGCCTCGGAAGACATTGAAAAATCGGCAGCAGTAGAAGCGAAAGTTGCGTCCGAACCTGAAGATTTGCGCCTGAGCAGTCCGTTGAATTTCAAAACTGACGGCTCGGACGGAGCGGCGGAAAATGTTTTGAATAATTCCGATATTGCTACGGCAACTGTTCAGAATGACACACAGTCAGACGTGGGCTTAGGTATTGGAACAGGGCAACAGGGATTGTCTGCACGTCTGAACAGCACCGCGTTTACCCCTACTTTTGCACGGCAACGTGGCAGTACGGATTTTCTGCTTGCACGAGGTACAGGTATTCCTTGCGTCGTGATGACCCGTATCGTAACAACCTACCCCGGTGTTACGAAGTGCCAGGTATCGGAGGATGTATATTCTGCAAACGGTAAAGTTTTGCTGGTAGGAAAAGGCTCTGTTGTTCACGGAGAGCAGCAGTCCGCGCTGATGCAGGGGCAAGCAAGGGTATTTGTCGCCTGGTCGGGTTTGGAAACACCTGACGGAGTAACCGTCAATATCGACAGTCTTGGTGCTGACCCTCTTGGCGGTTCGGGACATCCGGCGAAGATAAACGGACATTTTTGGAAGCGGTTCGGCGGTGCCATCATGATCAGTATGATCGGAAACGTCGGAGATGGAATCAGCAACCGACAAAACCGAACATCTGGCAATAATAATCACATTTCATATGAGCGTACAAGTGATGCAGCTCAAGAAATAGCTACGGAAGCATTGCGCAACTCAATCAATATTCCGCCGACAGGTTACGTCAATCAAGGCGAGCGCATTATGGTTTATATTGTACGAGATGTTGATTTCTCCGGTGTTTACGAATTGGTCGAAACCAATTAAAAAACTGCCGCCCCGTTCGGGGCGGTTTACAGGTGCAATTATATATGAGTGATTTTGGAAATGACATTACAGCCCGTAACCTTTTGGATAAATTGGGTATTACGGAGAAACTCAACCGTCCGGGTGTTACCGAGGTTTTGATTAACCGCTGTGGAGAAATGTTTGATGAAGACGGCAATGGGTTCAACCGCTACGAAAACGACATTCTCACATTGGATAATCTGAAACAATTGGGAAACGCTCTATGCGTTTTTAACAGCAAGGCATTGAATGCCAAGAACCCTATCCATTCAGTAACACTCCCGGACGGAGAGCGCGGACATATCATGATGCCTCCTTCCTGTGAAGACGGAACAATGGTATTTGCTTTCAGGAAACCATCCGGCAGCCGTTTTGGCTTGGATGACTATATTGGAACAGGTCGTCTGAAAGGCTTCAAGGACGTATCAACATACGGTGTCTCAGATAACCGCCCCATTGTCGAAATTGAGATAAACAGTAAATATGTTCGGGACGTATGCGACAAAATGAAACTGCCACATGATGTGAAATTGGCAGACTGGCAGTACAAAATGCTTGATGCTAAAGCAAATGGCGATTTCTCAACCTTTTTCCAAGAAGCAATCAGCCGCAGGCTGAATATCTGCATGGTTGGGGGTACAGGTTCGGGAAAAACAACGTTCACCAAAACGCTGGCAGACATGATTGACTATAACGAAAGGCTGATCACAATCGAAGATACCCACGAATTGGATTTGCCGCGGCATGCCAACCATGCCCATTTATTTTACGGTGGGCACCTTACAGCCAAAATGATTATTGCCGCCTGTATGCGGCTGAAACCAGATCGAATCTTCCTAACAGAACTGCGTGGTGATGAAGCGTGGGACTATCTTTCCGCACTCAACACTGGTCATCCGGGTGGTCTGACTTCCGTCCATGCCAACGATGCTCGTTCCGCACATTCTAGGATTGCAAACTTAGTGATGGAATCCCCTATGGGTAAAAACATGGATCACAAATATGTCTTCAATGCCGTCCGATCCACCATTGACGTAATCTGCTATTTCGAAAAAACACGCATGACCGAACTCTACTTCGATCCTGTCGAAAAATACTATGCTATGCAAGGGCGTTTACAGTAATAGCAGGTCGACTGAAATAAGTTAAGGAGCAATGATGAAAATTCTAAAGGCAATCTTTCATGATCATACGTATTTGAGGGGTTTATGGATAACTCTTTTCTGTCTGGGTGCATTAGGTTATTCGATGAATATACCCAATACCATGATGTATTTAGTACCTACTACCTGGTATAGCTTATATATTGTCACTTGGTTAATCTATATTTTGGTTAGAGTAGTAGTGGATACTTTCCGGAGCGTGTTGGATTTTGGGCTTGCTATGAATTTATTATATTCATCTGCAATGTTCGTATTAAATCTCAATTTAGGTGTGACGTTGAATTATTACGGGCGAACTGAGTTTCAGATTTCCGACCCTTTTGGGATATTTTTTCTCATTTGCTGTATGGCGGTTAACCCTCTAACTCGAATGATTGGCATGGTTGTTGATTACATTGCTGCCAAAATTGAGCATAAATTCGCACCACCTCCACTTGGAATTGCCAAAATCAGCAGTTCAGAGAAGTAGATCGGTGGGAACTAAGGGGGCGAAATAAATTGCCACATTTTTAATTTTATAAAGGAAGGTCTTCGTAATGCCATACGTCAACAAAATCGAAATTATGGGCAACCTAGGACGTAATCCAGAATTACGGTATATGCCCGACGGTCGGGCGGTTACGAACGTGTCGGTAGCCGTACAAAAAACGTGGAACGACCGTGAGACGCACGAACAGAAAGAGCGCACCGAATGGTTTTCCGTCATATTGTACGGAGGACAGGCAGAAACCGTATGCAGACTGATGGAAAAAGGTGACTGCCTGCAGGTATGGGGGGAAGTACAGTCTCGGCAGGTTCAGGGGCGAGATGGTTCTGCAAAAACCGTGTTCGAAGTAATTGGCAAAGAGATGCAGATTATACGAACCAGCCCTCGTGAAAAGGTTTCCGGCGGTATTCACGACATGATGAAACCTTCTGTCTGATAGCCGGTTCAGAAATAACAACTGACACAACCACCTGCCACATACTGAGTTTTCTATGCCCGCCTTTTGGCGGGCTTTGTTTTGGAGTATTTGTAATGAGAAAACCCGTAACCGATATTCTGCTCTCCCTGCTACTAGCTATTACTACCATATGTGTCGGTCTGTATCTAGGAGCGGTGGTTTATACGAAATGGCTGGGACTTAAAACTGCACCGTCGTTATCTTTGCTTTATGCCTATTGGCAGCATTTCGATCGGTTACCGCAAGGCATGGTTTTTCCGCTGAAGGTTTCGACGGCAGTTGCAGCCGCCATCCCTGTTGTCGGACTGATTATGTTACTGGTCTCGGTTCTGAGGGGAAAAAGAAAGGAATTGCACGGCTCTTCAAGGTTTGCGAGCGAACGCGAAATCAGGAAATCAGGGTTGTTAGACAACT
>CALDNV010000174.1:0-7193 GCA_937914605.1 uncultured Neisseria sp. | reverse complement strand
TTTGAAAAGGCCGAACCCGTTGCGGCTGGGAAAGAATAGGGGTCGTCTGAAAACGAGGTTTCCGAAGGAAGCGGAGTTTCTGCGAAGCTAAAACGCGGTTTCAACGAAGTGAAAAGCAGCCTGCACGTTGAAAATGCCACCCAAGCAAACCTACGGTTTGCTGCCCTCTCCCTAACCCTCTCCCACGGGGAGAGGGGGTGGGGTTGCAGGCTGCTTTTAGGGTTCAGGCAAATTTTAACTCTTGTTGAAGCTGTACTTTAGCTTCGCAGAAACTCGACTTCCTTCGGAAACCTCGTTTTCAGACGACCTTTTGGAACACCATAGGCACACGCATTGAGTGGCTGAATCAACGATTCAGACCGATGGCAGTCCGCACTCGAATTTATGCGGCAAACAGCAAGGCTGCGGCAACCCTAACCCTCTCCCCGTGGGAGAGGGTTAGGGAGAGGGCAGTAAGCCGCAGGCTTGCATCAAAGCCGATAACGCTTTCACAAAGCCTGTGCGCTGAAAACGGAAAGGTCGTCTGAAAACGGAGCTTCTGAAGGAAGCGGGGTTTCTGTGAAGCTAAAACCGAAGCTGCAAAAGAAGCGAAAAGCAGCCTGCACGTTGAAAATACCGCCAAAGCAAACCTACGGTTTGCCGCCCTCTCCCTAACCCTCTCCCACGGGGAGAGGGGATGGGGTTGCAGGCTGCTTTTAAGGTTCAGGCAATTTTTAACTCTTGTTGAAGCTGCACTTTAGCTTCGCAGAAACTCGACTTCCTTCGGAAACCTCGTTTTCAGACGACCTTTTGGAACACCATAGGCACACGCATTGAGCGGCTGAGTCAAAGATTCAGACCGATGGCAGCCCGCACTCGAGTTTATGCGGCAAACAGCAAGGTTACGGCAACCCATCCCCTCTCCCCGTGGGAGAGGGTTAGGGAGAGGGCAGTAAGCCGCAAGCTTACATCAAAGCCGATAACGCTTCCGTTACAACCCCGCCCACTGAAGCAGCCTGCAACGAAGCCAAAACGACAAACCGCATCGTAAACCACCCAACCCATAGGAGAACCCCATGCAAAACGAAACCATCAACCTGAAACAGCACCTTGCCGCCATCAAAGAATACTGGCAGCCCGAAATCATCAACCGCCACGGATTCCAATTCCGCCTGGTCAAACTTTTGGGCGATTACGGCTGGCACACGCACGGATACAGCGACAAAGTGCTGTTTGCCGTGGAGGGCGATATGGCGGTGGACTTCGCCGACGGCGGCAGCATGACGATACGCGAGGGCGAGATGGCGGTCGTGCCGAAGTCGGTGTCGCACCGCCCGCGTTCGGAAAACGGCTGCTCGGTGGTGCTGATTGAGTTGCCCGACCCGTCCGAGGCCGCCTGAAAACGAAGTTTCCGAAGGAAGCTGAGTTTTTGCGAAGCTAAAAGCAGCCTGCACCTTCAATATGCCGAAAGCACAACCCCACCGCACACCAACACACAAAGGAAATCCCATGACACGCTTCAAATGTTCCCTGCTGTTTGCCGCCCTGCTGCCCGTGTACGTGCAGGCCGATGTTTCTGTTTCAGACGACCCCAAACCGCAGGAAAGCACCGAATTGCCGATCATCACCGTTACCGCCGACCGCACCGCGAGTTCCAACGACGGCTACACCGTTTCCGGCACGCACACCCCGCTCGGGCTGCCCATGACCCTGCGCGAAATCCCGCAGAGCGTCAGCGTCATCACATCGCAACAAATGCGCGACCAAAACATCAAAACGCTCGACCGCGCCCTGTTGCAGGCGACCGGTACCAGCCGCCAGATTTACGGCTCCGACCGCGCGGGCTACAACTACCTGTTCGCACGCGGCAGCCGCATTGCCAACTACCAAATCAACGGCATCCCCGTTGCCGACGCGCTGGCCGATACGGGCAATGCCAACACCGCCGCCTATGAACGCGTGGAAGTTGTGCGCGGCGTGGCAGGGCTGCTGGATGGCACGGGCGAGCCTTCTGCCACCGTCAATCTGGTACGCAAACGCCCGACCCGCAATCCCTTGTTTGAAGTCCGCGCCGAAGCGGGCAACCGCAAACATTTCGGGTTGGGTGCGGACGTATCGGGCAGCCTGAACGCCGAAGGCACGCTGCGCGGCCGCCTGGTTTCCACCTTCGGACGCGGCGACTCGTGGCGGCAGCGCGAACGCAGCCGCGATGCCGAACTCTACGGCATTTTGGAATACGACATCGCACCGCAAACCCGTGTCCACGCAGGCATGGACTACCAGCAGGCGAAAGAAACCGCCGACGCGCCGCTCAGCTACGCCGTGTACGACAGCCAAGGTTATGCCACCGCCTTCGGCCCGAAAGACAACCCCGCCACAAATTGGTCGAACAGCCGCCACCGTACGCTCAACCTGTTCGCCGGCATCGAACACCGCTTCAACCAAAACTGGAAAATCAAAGCCGAATACGACTACACCCGCAGCCGCTTCCGCCAGCCCTACGGCGTGGCAGGCGTGCTTTCCATCGACCACAGCACCGCCGCCACCGACCTAATTCCCGGCTACTGGCACGCCGACCCGCGCACCCACAGCGCCAGCGTGTCATTGACCGGCAAATACCGCCTGTTCGGCCGCGAACACGATTTAATCGCGGGTATCAACGGCTACAAATACGCCAGCAACAAATACGGCGAACGCAGCATCATCCCCAACGCCATCCCCAACGCCTACGAATTTTCCCGCACGGGCGCCTACCCGCAGCCATCATCGTTTGCCCAAACCATCCCGCAATACGGCACCAGGCGGCAAATCGGCGGCTATCTCGCCACCCGTTTCCGCGCCGCCGACAAGCTTTCGCTGATTTTGGGCGGACGATACACCCGTTACCGCACCGGCGGCAGCTACGACAGCCATACCGGCGGCACGCCCACCATCCGCGCCAACCGTTTCACCCCCTACACAGGCATCGTGTTCGACCTGACCGACAACCTGTCGCTTTACGGCTCGTACAGCAGCCTGTTCGTCCCACAATCGCAAAAAGACGAACACGGCAGCTACCTGAAACCCGTAACCGGCAACAATCTGGAAGCCGGCATCAAAGGCGAATGGCTTGAAGGCCGTCTGAACGCATCCGCCGCCGTGTACCGCGCCCGTAAAAACAACCTCGCCACCGCAGCAGGACGCGACCCGAGCGGCAACACCTACTACCGCGCCGCCAACCAAGCCAAAACCCACGGCTGGGAAATCGAAGTCGGCGGCCGCATCACGCCCGAATGGCAGATACAGGCAGGCTACAGCCAAAGCAA
The DNA here is from genome assembly GCA_937914605.1 of uncultured Neisseria sp. Classification (GTDB taxonomy): domain Bacteria; phylum Pseudomonadota; class Gammaproteobacteria; order Burkholderiales; family Neisseriaceae; genus Neisseria. Next base: position 3,909 of record CALDNV010000174.1, on the reverse strand, counting down.
AACCCGCGACCAAGACGGCAGCCGCCTGAACCCCGACAGCGTGCCCGAACACAGCTTCAAACTCTTCACCGCCTACCACTTCGCCCCCGAAGCCCCCAGCGGCTGGACCATCGGTGCGGGTGTACGCTGGCAGAGCGAAACCCACACCGACCCTGCCACGCTCCGCATCCCCAATCCCGCCACCAAAGCCCGCGCCGCCGCCAACAGCCGCCAAAAAGCCTACGCTGTCGCCGACATCATGGCGCGTTACCGCTTCAATCCGCGCGCCGAACTGTCGCTGAACGTGGACAACCTGTTCAACAAACACTACCGCACCCAGCCCGACCGCCACAGCTACGGCGCACTGCGGACAGTGAACGCGGCGTTTACCTATCGGTTTAAATAGGGTCGTCTGAAAACGGAGTTTCCGAAGGAAGCGGAGTTTCTGCGAAGCTAGAATGCAGCTTCTGAAAGTACAGCTTCAACAAGAGTGAAAAATTGCCTGAACCTTAAAAGCAGCCTGCAACCCAATCCCCTCTCCCGGTGGGAGAGGGTCAGAGAGAGGGCGGCAAACCGTAGGTTTGCTTGGATGTCATTCCCAATATGCAGGCTGCTTTTCACTTCGTTGAAACTTCGTTTTAACTTCGCAGAAACTTGACCTCCTTCGGAAACCTCGTTTTCAGACGACCTCGTGGAGTACCACAGGCACACGCATCGAGCGGCTGAATCAAAGCGATGGCAGTCCGCACCCGAGTTTATGCGGTAAACAGCAAGGCTACGGCAACCCGTCCCCTCTCCCCGTGGGAGAGGGTTAGGGAGAGGGCAGTAAGTCGCAGGCTTGCATCAAAGCCGATAACGCTTTCACAAAGCCTGTGCGCTGAAAACTGAAAGGTCGTCTGAAAACGGAGCTTCTGAAGGAAACGGGGTTTCTGTGAAGCTAAAATCGAAGCTGCAAAAGAAGCAAAAAGCAGCCTGCACGTTGGAAATACCGCTCAGCAAACCTTTGGTTTGCCGCCCTCTCCCTAGCCCTCTCCCGCGGGGAGAGGGGGTTGGGTGGCAGGCTGCCTTTAAGGTTCAGGCAAATTTTCACTTCGTTGAAACTCCGTTTTCAGACGACCTCGTGGAACACTGCAGGCACACGCATTGAGCGGTTGAATCAAAGATTCAGACTGATGGCAGTCCGCACCCGAGTTTATGCGGTAAACAGCAAGGCTACGGCAGCCCGTCCCCTCTCCCCGTGGGAGAGGGTTAGGGAGAGGGTAGTAAGCCGCAGGCTTGCATTCGGAACGAAACGAAAACCGCCACACGGAGTCTAATCAAACCGGTTACGAAAACAAATAACGCGGCCATATTCCACTTTCAGACGACCCAAACCGACCGAAACATATAGTGGATTAAAATAAAAATGAGACAAGACGGCAACGCCCGCTGTGTACAGCTAGAGTACATAAGGGCGTTGGCAGTGCCGTATCATTGCAATTTTGATCTGCCATAAATTTTGTCTGCAACCAAAGGAAAACCATCATGAAAAACATCAAAACCCAACTTTTCGCCGTTCTCCTCGGCCTCTCTGCCGCAGCCGTGTCTGCCGCCGAAATAGCCCAAAGCACGGGCAAAGTCTTTGAAGGCGAAAACTACACCGTCATCCGTGAAACCCTGCCCAAAGGCAAGGAAATCCCCCGCCACAACCACCCCGGCCACACCCTGCTGGTTACCCAAACCAAAGGCAGCTCGGTATTTTTGTTTGACGGCGGAAAAAGGCAGGAATTGCGGCCGGGCAGCGTCCTGAAGGCGGACGGCAGCGAATACGTCGCCATCAAAACCACCGACGACAGCGAGTTTGTGATTGTGCTGGTGAAGAACGCAGAGAACGGTCGGAACGGAAAATGACATTCGTAAAAGCCGGGGTGGGTGGTAAAAAATACTAACCGTCTGACGACAAACAAAAACAAATTCCCGCTTGTAGGTTAAAATCAGGCTATGCTAATATGCACAACAACAGGTTTTTCCAGAATAATCTGTGTTAGAATGCAGACTTAGATGGAAAACTCTATCCGAACTCGGTACAATACCGACGAATTTATTTCTCTTAAACAACCCGCCGCAAGGCAAAAGGAACGACTGATATGTCAAACATCGAACAACAAGTTAAGAAAATTGTTGCTGAACAACTGGGCGTAAACGAAGCCGAAGTGAAAAACGAATCTTCCTTCCAAGACGACCTAGGCGCAGATTCTTTGGACACCGTAGAACTGGTTATGGCTTTGGAAGAAGCTTTCGGTTGCGAAATCCCCGATGAAGAAGCCGAAAAAATCACTACCGTACAACTGGCTATCGACTACATCAACGCCCACAACGGCTAATCGGCCGCACCAAACACCCCAGCCTCTGCTGCGTTAGCGCAATAGAGGCTGTTACCTTATATATGTGGGGCAAAATCCGTTATAATAGCCGCCCGGAATCCGATTCCGAACCGCTATTATCATTTTCAGACGGCATCTTGCCGCATCCTACCGAAAACCAACAGCGAGATTATCATGAGTCAGAGAAGAGTAGTCATCACAGGCCTCGGCCAAGTATCACCGGTCGGCAACGACGTCGCCACCGCATGGAGCAACCTGCTCGCAGGCAAAAGCGGCATCGGCCGGATTACCCGCTTTGACGCATCCGACATCAACAGCCAAATCGCCGGCGAAGTGCGCGATTTCGACATCGGCCAATACATCAGCGCCAAAGAAGCCCGCCGCATGGACGTGTTCATCCACTACGGCATCGCCGCCGCGCTGCAAGCCATCAACGATGCCGGTTTGGACGAATTGGAAAGCCTCGACAAAGACCGCGTCGGCGTGAACATCGGCTCCGGCATCGGCGGTCTGCCCAGCATCGAAGCCACCGGTAAAGCCGTACTCGAAGGCGGCGCGCGTAAAATCAATCCTTTCTTTATTCCCGGTTCGCTGATTAACCTGATTGCGGGCCACGTTACCATCCTCAAAGGCTACCGCGGCCCCAGCTACGGCATGGTTTCCGCCTGTACCACCGGCGCACACTCCATCGGCGACTCCGCCCGACTGATTAAATACGGCGACGCGGACGTGATGATTGCAGGCGGTGCCGAAGGCGCGATCAGTACTTTGGGCGTGGGCGGCTTTGCTGCGATGAAAGCCCTTTCCACCCGCAACGACGACCCCGCCACCGCTTCCCGTCCGTGGGATAAAGGCCGCGACGGCTTCGTTATCGGCGAAGGTGCGGGCGTGCTGGTGTTGGAGGAATTGGAACACGCGAAAAAACGCGGCGCGAAAATCTACGCCGAAATTGTCGGCTTCGGCATGAGTTCCGATGCTTACCACATTACTGCTCCGAACGAAGAAGGCCCTGCGTTGGCGGTTACCCGTGCGTTGAAAGATGCCGGACTGAATCCCGAAGACGTCGATTACGTCAACGCACACGGTACATCCACTCCGTTGGGTGATGCCAACGAAACCAAAGCGCTCAAACGCGCGCTGGGCGACCACGCCCGTAAAGTCATCGTCAATTCCACCAAATCCATGACCGGCCACTTACTCGGCGCGGCAGGCGGCGTGGAAGCGCTGTACAGCGTGTTGGCGGTACACGAGCAAAAATCCCCGCCGACCATCAACATCTTCGAACAAGACATCGAAGCGGGCTGCGATTTGGACTACTGCGCCAACGAAGCGCGCGACGCGAAAATCGACGTTGCCATCTCCAATTCCTTCGGCTTCGGCGGCACCAACGGCACGCTGGTGTTCAAACGGTTCAAAGACTGATTGAAACGGTTTGAAACAAGACGAAAGGTCGTCTGAAAACCTGAAACAAGGGTTTTCAGACGACCTTTTTTATGTTGGCAAGCATGGGACTTATAGTGGATTAAATTTAAATCAGGATAAGGCGACGAAGCCGCAGACAGTACAG
>CALDNV010000173.1:0-2045 GCA_937914605.1 uncultured Neisseria sp. | reverse complement strand
GATTCACTTGGTGCTTCAGCACCTTAGAGAATCGTTCTCTTTGAGCTAAGGCAAGACAACGCCGTACTGGTTTAAAGTTAATCCACTATACATTTTTAGACGACCCCTGAAAGGTCGTCTGAAATACTGTCCGACATCGGTTACAATACTTCCTTCCTCCGCACCGACAAAGGAACCCCATGCGATTTCCAAGCCTAGCCCTTGCCGCGCTGACCCTCAGTGCCTGCGCCCTTTCCCCCTCGCTGCCCCATCCGCAAACCCTGCCGACGCTTGAGCAATCAGGTTTGTGGTTCAAGCTTGAGCAGACCGACGCTTCGGGCAATGCCGCCCAGACCAGCCTGCTGGCGGTCGAGCAGTTGCCGGAGGGCATCCGCTTCGTGCAGACCGACGCGCTGGGTGCGCCCGTATCGCGCCAGTTTGTCGGCACGAAAGGCTGGAAAAACGACGGCTTCATCATGCCCAATTCCGCTTCGCGCCGCCTGTTTGCCGCGCTGCTGCCGCTGCTTGCCGCCGACCGCGCCGCCGAGCTGTATCCCGAAGTGGAACAAAAAACATCCGAACACAACACATTCTGCCCCGACGGCAACGGCGCGGTATTCCGTTATAAAGAACAAGATTTATGGTGCGTCGCACAAGATAACGGACGTTTCGTGATTGCCTTCCCCGACAAAACCCGTTGGACCGTCAGCCCGATCAAAGAAGAAGAATAATGAAATCCCCTGTTTACCTCAGCCACCCCGCCGTAACCAGCGCGCTCGGCAGCGGTCTGCAAACCCATATCGACGCGCTGCTGGCGCCGTCTGAAACTTCACCGCTGACGTTTTCCGACCAATGGGTCAAAGGCAAAAACTTCGCATTCGGTGCGGTAAGCGAAACGCTGCGCCCGCTGCCCGACAACCTGCCCGCCGCATACCGCAGCCGCAACAACCAACTGCTGTGGCACGCGCTGGGGCAGATTGAAGACGACATCCACGCCGCCGTTCGCCGTTACGGCGCGGCGCGGACCGCCGTCATCATGGGTACATCCACCAGCGGCGCGGATGAAAATATGCCCTTGTTCCAACACGTTGCCGACGGCGGCAGCTGGACGGACAAACCATTCAACCAGCTTCAACACGAAATGGCGTCGCCTTCGGAATTTGTTGCACACGTTTACGGCATTCACGGCCTGTGCTACGCCGTTTCCACCGCCTGCACATCGGGCGCGCGCGCCTTAATCAGCGCGGCGCGGCTGTTGCGCGCAGGTTTGTGCGACGCGGTTATTTGCGGCGGCGTCGATACCCTGTCGCCATTGACCATCAACGGTTTCGCTTCGCTGGAAGTGCTTTCAGACGACCTCGCCAACCCGTTTTCCGCTAACCGCAACGGTATCAACATCGGCGAAGCCGCCGCCGCCTTCGTCATGACCCGCGATGCCGATTTCGGCGGCACGATGCAATTGTTGGGCTACGGCGCAAGCAGCGACGCTTATCATATGTCCTCGCCCCGCCCCGACGGTTTGGGTGCGGCGCAATCTTTTCAGGCAGCATTGAACAATGCCGGTTTGCAGCCGCAGGACATCGGCTGGATTAATCTGCACGGTACCGGCACGAAACACAACGACAGCATGGAAAGCCGCGCCGTCGCCGACGTATTCGGCAGCCAAACCTTCTGTACTTCGACCAAGCCGCAAACCGGACACACGCTCGGCGCCGCCGGGGCCATCGAAGCCGCATTCGCCTGGGGCATCGCCGACCGCGGCTGCAACCCGCAGGGCAAACTGCCGCCGCAACAGTGGGACGGCATCCCCGATCCCGAACTGCCCGCCATCGCCCTGACCTACGGCAACAGCGTATGGCCGTCTGAAAAACGTATCGCCGCCAGCTCGTCTTTCGCCTTCGGCGGCAGCAATGCGGTATTGATTATTGGAGAATCAGCCGAATAAACCGCTTCCGGCTTTGCCTCAACGATATGGTGGATTAACTAAATCAGGACAAGGCGACGAAGCCGAAGGCAGTACAGATAGTACGGAACCGATTCACTTGGTGCTTCAGCACCTTAGAGAA
>CALDNV010000172.1:0-1415 GCA_937914605.1 uncultured Neisseria sp. | reverse complement strand
TACTGTCTGCGGCTTCGTCGCCTTGTCCTGATTTAAATTTAATCCACTATATCAAACCAGTCGGCGGAGGAACAAAATGAAAGTGCTTGTTTTAGGTGCCGGAGTTGCCGGCGTATCTTGCGCGTGGTATCTGGCGGAAGCCGGACATGAGGTAACGGTAATCGACCGTGCCGAAGGCGTGGCAATGGAAACCAGTTTCGCCAATGCGGGCCAGCTCTCTTACGGCTATACCACGCCTTGGGCGGCACCCGGCATTCCGGCCAAAGCACTGAAATGGCTGTTTAAAAGCCATCCTCCTCTATTGTTCCGCCTTGACGGCAGCCTGTATCAAGTCGAATGGCTGTGGCAAATGCTGCAAAACTGCACGGCATCCCGCTATCAAATCAACAAAGAGCGCATGGTTAGGATTTCCGAATACAGCCGTGAAATGTTCCGCCGTTTTGAAGCGCAAACCGGCATGAATTTCGAAGGACGCAAAAAAGGGACTTTGCAGATTTTCCGCCAAGCCAAAGAAGTCGAAGCGGCAGAACAAGACATTACCGTTTTGGAACGATACGGCGTGCCCTACCGTCGTCTGAAACCCGAAGAATGCGCAGAATTCGAGCCTGCAATTGCACGCGTTACCGCCAAAATTGCCGGCGGCCTGCACCTGCCTGCCGATGCGACCGGCGACTGCCACCTCTTCACCCAAAACCTGTACAAACTGTGTCTGGAAAAAGGCGTACAGTTCCATTTCAACCGAACCATCCGCCGCATCGAACACAACGGCCAGCGCATCAGCGCAATCGAAACCGAAACAGAACGCTTTGAAGCAGATGCCTTCGTCTGCGCGCTCGGCTGCTTCAGCAGGACGGTTTTGGCGCAGTTGGACCTCGATCTGCCCATTTATCCCGTCAAAGGCTATTCCTTGACCCTGCCCGTCAAAAACTCAGACGGCGCGCCGGTTTCCACCGTTTTGGACGAAAGCTACAAAGTCGCCATCACACGATTCGACAACAGGATCCGCGTCGGCGGTATGGCGGAATTGTCCGGCTACGAAATCAAACTGTCCGAAAAACGCCGCGAAACGCTGGCTTTGGTCGTCAACGATTTGTTCCCCGAAGGCGGCGACTTGAATCAGGCATTGTTCTGGAGCGGCCTCAGACCGATGACGCCCGACAGCACGCCGTTAATCGGCCGCACCCGCTTTGACAACCTGTTCCTGAACACAGGTCACGGTACTTTGGGCTGGACCATGTCGCTGGGCTCGGCAAAATTGACCGCCGATATCGTATGCGGCAAAGACACCGAAATCCGCAGCGACGACTTGAGCCTGTCGCGCTATCCGTCTTGAACTTTCAACCGATAAGGTTTGAGCGGCACTATAGTGGATTAACTTTAAACCAGTACGGCGTTGCCTCGCCTTAGCTCAAAGA
>CALDNV010000171.1:0-1664 GCA_937914605.1 uncultured Neisseria sp. | reverse complement strand
TCCGTACTATCTGTACTGTCTGCGGCTTCGTCGCCTTGTCCTGATTTAAAGTTGATCCACTATAAACAACTAACCCGGCCCTCAAAATACGAATCCCGGCTTTCCTATCAAAAAGGTCGTCTGAAACCGCACCAACGCAGTTTCAGACGACCTCTTAAGTTTCAAACGGACAAAAAATCAGTATTTTACCAACACCGCGCCCCACGCGAAGCCTCCGCCTATGCCTTCGAGCAGCAGGTTTTGTCCGCGCTTGATTTGACCGTTTTGAATACCGGCGTCCAGCGCGAGCGGGATGGAAGCGGCGGATGTGTTGCCGTGTTCCTGTACGGTCAGGATGACTTTTTCCATGTCCAGACCCAAGTGTTTGGCAGTTGAGTCGATGATGCGTTTGTTGGCTTGGTGCGGCACGAGCCAGTCGATTTGATCGGGGGTATAACCTGCCTCGCTGATGACTTCGTCAGCGATTTTTGCGAGCATTTTGACTGCGAATTTGAACACGCCCGGTCCGTCCATCGTAATGTAGGGCGAGCCGCAAACTTGTCCGTTGGCGATTTGACCGGGTACGTTGAGCAGGTCGAGGTAGTTGCCGTCGGCTTTGAGTTTGCTGTGGATGATGCCCGCTTCGTCGGATGCGCCCAACACTACTGCGCCTGCGCCGTCACCGAACAAAACGCAGGTCGTGCGGTCGTTCCAATCCACGATGCGGCTGAACGTTTCTGCGCCAATGACCAAAGCCTTTTTCGCCATACCGCTTTTGATGTAGGCGTTGGCGGTGGACAGGGCGTACATAAAGCCCGCGCAGACCGCCTGTACGTCAAATGCGGGGCAGCCGTTTGCTATGCCAAGTTTTTGTTGAACGATGGTCGCAGTGGACGGGAACTGCATATCGGGGGTGGCGGTCGCCACGATAATCAAATCGATTTCATCGGCAGCGACACCGGCAGCAACCAGCGCACGGCGCGATGCTTCGGCAGCGAGATCGCTGGTTTTTTCGGCTTCGTCTGCAATATGGCGGAACTTGATGCCGGTACGGGTCGTAATCCACTCATCGGACGTATCGACTTTTTTCGCCAAATCATCGTTGCTGACGCGGTTGGCGGGAAGATAGCTGCCGGTACCTAAAATTTTGGCGTATTGCATGTGAAGGCCTTTGAGCGTTGATTCGGATAGTCGGCTATTGTAAGCGAAAACGGATGAATTGCCCAACGCTGCGAAGGCGTAAAACAGGTAAAGCGGGCAATGGCTTGAAAAACAAATATAAGCATATGATTTCAATAAAACTTACTTTTCAAACCATCTAAAAATTTACGTTTCCATATCCCGTTTTCAGACGACCTCGGTTACACAAAATCCCCCCAAAGCGTCTGCATCGCCGCAATCGCCGCCAGCGAAGCGGTTTCCGTCCGCAACACCCGCTTGCCCAGCGTTACCGACTGGAATCCCGCCTCAAACGCCAACCGCTCCTCCTCGTCCGTCCAGCCGCCTTCCGGCCCGACCATAAAAATCAGGTCGTCTGAAAACGGCTTGACGGTACGCAAACTCTGGGCGCGGTTCAAACTCATCAACAGCTTGGTCGTTTCAGACGACATCTGTTTCAAAGCCTCGCGGTAAGGCAGCAGCGGGCGCACCTCCGGCACGATATTCCTGCCGCTCTGTTCACAAGC
>CALDNV010000170.1:0-2487 GCA_937914605.1 uncultured Neisseria sp. | reverse complement strand
CTCTTTGAGCTAAGGCGAGGCAACACCGTACTGGTTTAAAGTTAATCCACTATACCTTCGCTGTGGCAATTCACGCCCTCTCATTTGTTTTTAAACCATTACAGTAGGCAATCCCGCCCTGCTTCGCAGGATTTGTTACAATGTGCCTTTCTTTTTGTACTGCTCATCCATTATGACTGATTCCCAACCAAGCACTATGCAGCGGATTTTTTCGCGCAATATGTTGATTTGTATTTTTACGGGCTTCACATCGGGGCTGCCGCTTTATTTCCTGATTAACCTAATTCCTGCTTGGCTGCGTACCGAAAACATCGACCTGAAAACCATCGGTCTGATGTCTTTAATCGGTCTGCCGTTTACTTGGAAATTTATCTGGTCGCCCGTAATGGATGCCGTGCGCCCGCCCTTTCTCGGCCGCCGACGCGGTTGGATGCTGGTTACGCAAATCGGTCTGCTGCTGACCCTTGCTGCCTACGCATTCCTCAATCCGCACCAACACCTGCCCATCATCGTCGGCCTCTCCGTTGCCGTTGCTTTTTTTTCCGCCAGTCAGGATATCGTACTGGACGCCTTCCGCCGAGAAATCCTATCGGACAAAGAACTGGGTCTAGGCAACTCCATCCATGTCAATGCCTACCGCGTCGCCGCCCTCGTCCCCGGCTCGTTGAGCCTGATTTTGGCCGACATTATGCCGTGGAACAGCGTCTTCCTCATTACCTCCCTATTCATGCTGCCCGGTCTATTGATGACGCTGCTTCTTGCCCAAGAACCAAACATGCCGCCCACTGCACCGCGAACGCTGACTCAAACCGTGGTTGAACCGTTTCAAGAATTTTTCTCGCGCAAAGGCACAAAACAAGCCATCTTGGTGCTGTTATTCATCTTCCTGTACAAACTCGGCGACAGCATGGCCACCGCACTGGCTACTCCGTTTTATCTCGACATGGGTTTCAGCAAAACCGACATCGGTCTGATTGCCAAAAACGCCGGTCTCTGGCCCGCCGTCATCGCCGGCATACTCGGCGGTATCTGGATGCTGAAACTCGGCGTCAACAAAGCCCTGTGGCTCTTCGGCGTCGTACAGCTCGTTACTATCCTGGGCTTTGCCTGGCTGGCCGGCTTCGGCAAATTCGGTATCATTACCCTGACCGAAAAAACAATGCTCGCAGGCGTTATCAGCGCGGAGGCATTCGGTGTCGGATTGGGTACTGCAGCCTTTGTAGCCTACATGGCGCGCGAAACCAATCCAGCCTTTACCGCCACCCAACTTGCCCTGTTTACCAGTCTATCCGCCGTACCGCGCACGTTTATGAACGCATCAGCAGGTTTTCTGATTGAAAAGATGGGCTACGTCAATTTCTTCTGGCTGTGTTTTATATTGGGGATTCCTGGGATGTTGCTGCTATTTAAAGTTGCGCCTTGGAACGGAGATAAAAAAGGACAATCTGCTTAAATATGCCACCAAAACCACGAGGTCGTCTGAAAACCAATGTATCCGGTTTCAGACGACCTTTTTTACAACGATGCAAATCAAGAATAGAGAAAACAGTCAAGCAAATATAGTGGATTAACTTTAAACCAGGACGGCGTTGCCTCGCCTTAGCTCAAAGAGAACGATTCTCTAAGGTGCTGAAGCACCGAGTGAATCGGTTCCGTACTATCTGTACTGTCTGCGGCTTCGTCGCCTTGTCCTGATTTAAATTTAATCCACTATATAAATCCTCTCTCTTCGCAATTTCTTCCTTCGCACTCTCCTTGTTCACATAAAAAAAGGTCGTCTGAAACCCTGTTTTGGATTTCAGACGACCTTTGCTTTACTTCAGCTAAGAGCCGTTAGCTTACCACTGGTACAACGCACCTGCCCCGACACCGACGTGGCCGTCTGTGTTGGCAGAGAAGTTGCCTTTAACAACCCAGTTACCGCCGTCGCTCATCGCAGACACGCCGATTGCCATGGCGGATTGACCACCGTAGTAGCCGCTGCCCACGCCGATACCGGTTGCACCCGGACGGGTTACTTGCGGAATCGAGCCTTGTGCAATCGCACCCGCTACACCTGCGTAGGCTTTTTTGCCGACGCGTTCGATGTTGTTTTGCAGGGCGTTACCCACGCCGGCGAGCTGGTTCAGGTTGACCGCATCGGTACCTTCTTTCGCCGGAGCGACGTTGGTGATGCGTTGTCCGCCGTTGTTCAGACCGATCGGGCTGAGGCTGACGGTATTCGCCGGATTATGGGCGGTCGGTGCAGCGATGCTGACACCTTGCGCGTTAACGGTTACACTGCCTGCGGTTACGCTGGTTACGTCGAGTTTATCGGCAGTAGCAACGTTGTACACGGTCTGTCCGCTGTTGCCGGTGGTTTGGTTAACGACGACGTTCTTACCTGCGGTAACTTCGGTTTTCGCCGCCGTCGCTTGTGTCGATACGTTGGCAATCGCCTGGTTGGTGTAATACAACTGGCTGCCGTTGATCGCATCGGTCGAATCC
>CALDNV010000169.1:0-16883 GCA_937914605.1 uncultured Neisseria sp. | reverse complement strand
GCATGTGGGCTTCCGTTGACAAAAAATGCAGGCTGATTTTGGACAAGCAGAAGTTACCTCAGTGCGAATATTTATAACCTTGAGGTTTTAGGCTGCCTGAAAAAGACGCGTGCTAACCCTACTTCAACTACTGCAACATTTCCCTGCATCGGGCGATAAGGTCTTCGGGAACATCATCCAAGGCAGACAAAATTTGGAGAGCAAAATCGACAAAAGCCATGCCGTTGGCGGTAATGACGTTGCCGTCCCGCACGGCTTCGCGCTTGGTTTCCACATAAGCCTGCCGGTTAGTGTATTCGGGTAAATCGGCAATGGCAGCCAAGCTGTTGGCGGTGTGGCGGCAGTCGTTTAACAGACCGTTGGCGGCAAGAAAATAGGTGCCTTCACAAATTCCGCCCACAATCTTACCCTGCTGCTTAAACGTGCGAACCAAGTCGGCAATTTTTAGGCGGTTTTCATCGGATAAATCGCGCCACGATTGGGTTGCGCCGTTTAGAATCAAAGCGGCGGTGTCGGGCGGCAGTTCATCCAAGGTTAAATCGGGCTGCACGCGCAGATTACCCATGGATGTTTTCGGATTTCGGTCGGTGGAAACGTAGCGGACGGTATAGCCGGCAAATTGTTGTAAAACAGGAGTCAGCAAAGTGGATTCCCAGTCGGCAAACTGTTCCAAGATAATAACGGTGACGGTTTTCATTGCATTTTCCTTTTCCGGTTTAAAAACGGTTTCAGGCTGCCTGAAAACCCTTTTATCGTTTTTCAGGCAGCCTGCACTTTATTTACCCCAACTTCGCTCTAACCAATTCCTGCACCTGTGCGGGATTCGCTTTGCCTTTGCTGGCTTTCATCACTTGTCCCACAATCGCATTCAGGGCTTTTTCGTTGCCGGATTTGAACTGTTCCACGGCTTTGGCGTTGTTTGCCAGCACTTCGTCGACCATGGTTTCAATCGCGCCGGTATCGGTCATCTGCTGCAAGCCGTGTTTTTCGATGATTTCAGCGATAGTGGCTTCGGGTTCAGCCCACATGGCTTCAAAGGCTTTTTTCGCTAATTTGCTGCTTAATGTGCCGTCAGCGATCTTACCCACCAATGCGGCGAGGCGTGGGGCGGTAATCGGGCTGTCGGCAAGTTCCATGCCTTCTTTGTTCAGCGTGGCGGCGAGTTCGCCGTTCATCCAGTTGGCAGTCAGCTTGCCTTGTCCGCTGGCTTTGGCGGCTTCTTCAAAATAGGCAGCCTGCACGCGGCTGGCGGTGAGCAGGCGCGCGTCGTAGTCGCTCACGCCGTAATCCTTCACGAAACGTACCGCCATTTCTTTCGGCAGCTCTGGCATTTCTTCTTTGGCTTTTTGCAACCGGTCGTCTGAAATGATGACGGGCAGCAAATCAGGGTCGGGGAAGTAACGGTAGTCGTGCGCGTCTTCTTTCAAACGCATCACGCGGGTTTCGCCTTTTTCCGGGTCAAACAACATGGTTGCCTGCTGTACTTTGCCGCCGTCTTCCAAAATCTCGATTTGCGCTTCCACTTCGTAATTAATCGCCTGCTCCAAGAAGCGGAAGGAATTGAGGTTTTTAATCTCGCGGCGCGTGCCGAATTCCGCTTGGCCTTTCGGACGCACGGATACGTTGGCATCGACGCGGAACGAGCCTTCCGCCATATTGCCGTCACAAATGTCCAGCCATGTTACCAAGCTGTGTAAGGCTTTGGAGTAGGCAACGGCTTCGGCGGCAGAGCGCATTTCGGGTTCGGATACGACTTCCAACAGCGGCGTGCCGGCACGGTTCAAGTCGATACCGGTTGCACCGTTCAAGCCCTCGTGCACGGATTTCCCCGCATCTTCTTCCATGTGCGCGCGGGTTACATTGATGGTTTTTACATCGTCGCCGACCACGATTTCCAGCTTGCCGTGTTCGACAATCGGCAAATCTAACTGGCTGATTTGATAACCTTTTGGTAAGTCGGGATAGAAGTAGTTTTTGCGGTCGAACACGTTTTTCTGGTTGATTTTCGCATCCAAAGCCAAGCCCAATTTGATGGCTTTTTCAACGACTTCTCGGTTCATTACCGGCAGCACTCCCGGCAGCGCGCATTCCACCACGCTGGCGTGCGCATTGGGTTCCGCACCGAATGCGGTTGATGCGCCACTGAAGATTTTGGATTGGGTGTTTAATTGGACGTGGATTTCCAAGCCGATTACTGTTTCCCAAGTCATAAGAGGTTCTTTCTTTTGATGTCAATAATATAAAGTGGTCAGCCGTTTTCAGACGACCTGTTTGTTTTTCAAATGGCAAAAGTCGTCTGAAAACGTAGAGTCAAGCCTTCTGAAAGTAAGCCTGCATTTCGGCCGCCATGTTATCCAGCATTTGGTAACGTTTGCGGTACATCGAACGCTTTTTGCTTTCGATTTCCGCCAAGTCTTTTCGCGGCGGGATTTGCGGCAGATGCCAGTAGCCGTCGCTTTCGAGCGTTGCGCCGTTCTCCTGCCAAAACAGGTCGTAATTCATTTTGACCCGTTTCTTCAGCCGCCAGCGCAGTTTGACCTGATGCTCTTGGGCAATGCCGATAACGCCGCCCAAATTGAGCGATGTCGAAAAATATTGCAGGGCGGTTACCATCAGTTGCTGCGGGCGCAGACCGTGGAGTTGTTTGGTCAGGCTGCGTACAAGGTCTTTAGCTTCTTCCCCTGCGGGGCCTTGGATAGAGGCGGCCAGCAGTTTGCCGTCAACTAGGGCGAAGGTTGCCATGTAGAGACGTTTTCCTTCGCTGTCGCGCAAGGATAGCGACCACATTCCTTCATCCACGCAATTATCGTTTCGGTTCAGCCATAAAGTCAGGCCGTCTGAAAGATGAGCCAGAACAACATGGAATTTGCGCGTCGTCATATTGGCGAGTGTTTCCTGACCGAACAGTTTTTCGGCTGTCAGCAGGTCTTCTTTCATGACTTGCAGCCTGCGCCGTCTGTTGAAGCGTTGGTCGACAAAGGCGTGTATCAACGGATAGGCATCTTGCGGCCGCCTTTGAAAAAAGGTACGGCGTGACGCTGAGGCGTTGACAAATGTTTCAAAATCTTTGACTTGTCGCCGTGTAAACAACCTGCGTAAGGAGAATTTCAAATGCTGGATTTGAAATTTCGGCGCATCCTTATATACGGTTTTGAAATCTGGAAAAACAAACTGCTCCGGCATTATACCTTTCCCTCTGCGCAGGTATACACATCAGATTCCGCACCAAATTCGGTCGGTGCGTCGCTGAAGATTTTGGATTGGGGGTTGAACTGGACGTAAATTCTTAAGCCGATTACTGTTTCCCAAGGCATAGTTTAAGTTTCCTTAATACATAGAAACCTGCTTGTATTCAGGATGGCGATGATTGTTTAAAAAGCTTTTTACGCCAAATAGCCAGTAGCAATACATTCACAGCAGCCACAGCAGATACGAGGAACAGCCATTCGTAAGAATAAATAACATTAAATAATGCAACAAATGTTTGTTCCAGAGGATGCAACGTCAACTGTCCGTAATATGCTGCTTGATTGCGAGCCGGCATAATAAAACGCATGACTGTGTAACCAAGGTTGATAAACAAACTCAAAGGTAGGCAGATAATGCTATTGAATAATAAATGTTTTCGCCAAAAATGCGGCGTTTTTGGACGTTTACGCCACAAAATGTACGTAACAAGTACAGAAAGGATGAGCCAGTACAGTAGAAATAACACAATGCTTGTAGATATTTCTAGCCCCGTTGTCTGCCATAAACCCCATAAGAATTGCCAAAATTTTTGGGAAAAGTAATCGTAATATTCCATTATTTTAGTAATTTTGTTAGTTTCAGACTGCTGGAAATTAGACGGTTTCTTAATGTTGCCGTTGGGTTTGTATGAATTTCAAATTCATACCACTTCTCTACTTTGGATTTCATCAATTGTAACTAAGTATTGTTGATAACCGCTATTTAACCATGCCATCCAAATGTAATAGTGTAGTTGAATAAAACCAAAAATGTCGTTTAGCCGTCTAATTCCACTTCATCATAACTACCGTCTAAGTTACCGTCCACATCAATAATATGATGCCAAAAAATGCCGTCGTCGCTAAGTGTAGCGCGGAATTTACCATTGCCATAGAAGTTCAGGGAGAATATCGATACGCGGTGTTTAAGCTCGGTAGCAGTTATTGGCTTAGCAGGCGGTTCGTCCTGTTGCAGTTCTAGTTCGTGTGCAGTGCTGAGCATTTCTTGGGCGATGTATTCTTTCAGACTGCCTATGTGTTGTTCGTAATCGGCAAAGAAGGAGTGGCAGTCCTGCAAGGCAGAGTCGTGTTCGGATAGCGTGTTACCGTCGGTACGGAGGCTTAGCCTGCAATTGGAGCATGATATTTTAGTGCAGGTCACCTCAAGGTGGGGTAGACACGTTATCTTTAACTATGATTATTCTTTCTCGTTTTTGTCTTTTAATCTTTCCCGAAGCCACTTGTATCCTTCAAGATTGCTGAAATCTAGTCCCCACTTAATATTTGATTTTCCTGTTTTATTTGGATCAAAATTTACTACGTCATCTGTCGTTATGTTCAGGTTTGTTTTGGCGCCGCCAACAGGACAAAAAGCGATGAGACGAGCAAATAAATTACGAAGCTCACTATTTAAAAGTAGTGAAATATATCCAAAATTTAAATTAAAACAGGGGATTTCGCTTTCTAAAATATATTTACAAGGACCTTTGGTTATAAAGCGAGGATAGGAGAGAGTGCTCTCTCGATATTCCATAAGTTTTTTAGCCGCCTTCCCGTAATCCCACATAGACCATATTCCACAAACAACAGTAGGAATATCGCAAGATATTGTATTTTTGCTATATTCTCTATCTAAAATATTATTCCATGCTGGAGAGATGTCGTTTACAGATAACCTATCTAGGTTGGAATTTTTTCTATAAACAAAATAGTATGGGAAAAGATTAATAGCATCTTGAATTGCCAAATAGAAAAAATAACTATGCAATTCTGATGTTAAGTCATCGTTTGCTTCCTTTATAATTTCACCCTTTGGACGATTACTAAATTTTCCAAATGGTCCATCTAGTATATAGCCATTACCTTTTTTCTTTAATTCTTTTGAGTTCTCGTTGTAATATTCAATTGGAGTAAAAAATCTTTGGAAAAGATTTATATAGCTGTTTGGAAAATATCGCATAGCCAGTAGCCAGCCGCGAGGGTTATTTACATTTAGCATTGCTGATTCAATATCAGAGCTAAAATATAATTCATAACTCATGTTTTCTTTTTTTGCAGTTTTGCTCTTTTTAAAATTTTTAGAAATTTTATTGTAGAGATTTTGTGATGTTATTGTTGAATAAAACCCAATAAATTTTTTACACTCATGCTGAATTAATAGATCAATAAGACCACCATCAGTTACTTCATTACGAACGGATTCACCTGAATGAGCATAATGCTTACAACTTACTAGGCATATCTCCCCGTTATATTCAATTTTTAAATCTATGCCTTCATCAGCACCTCGGCTGCATCTTTCAAGTAATTTAGCTCCTTTTACTTCAACAAAGAATTCTTCTGCAAATTTTTCAAAAGCATCTAAATCATTACTCTTTTTACCTTCTCTTGTAGTCGGCGGAGGAATTTCCTTAAAATCTAAAATTGGCATTGTGTTTCCTTAAATAAAAATGACAAAACAACACTTTTAGGTCAACTAAAGTTGGTTTCATATAGCAAAAATGCGTGGACAGCGGTGTCCATGCATAGCATTATTCCGGCACTTTCGTATGCCAATCACTTGCCAACTGTACTTGATGCGCTGCGCCAAGGATTTTGGCTTCGGAGAAGTGGTTGCCGATGAACTGCACGCCGATGGGCAGGCCGCTGCTACTGAAACCTGCGGGTAGGGTCAGGGCGGGCAATCCTGCCAGATTCACGGCGATGGTGTAGATGTCGGAAAGGTACATCTGCACGGGATCGTGGATGTCGCTGCCGAGTTCGGGGGCGGCGGTGGGCGCAGTTGGGGCAAGGATGAAATCACATTGCGCGAATGCCGTCTGAAAATCGTTGGCAACGAGGCGGCGCAGTTTTTGGGCTTTCAAGTAATAGGCATCGTAGTAGCCGTGCGACAACACATAAGTGCCAATCATGATGCGGCGTTTGACTTCGCTGCCGAAGCCTTCGGCGCGGGTGTTGCTGTACATTTCTTCAAGGTCACCGAATTGGGCGGCGCGGTGGCCGTAGCGCACGCCGTCGTAGCGGGAAAGATTGGTGCTGGCTTCGGCGGAAGCGAGGACGTAGTAAGCGGGAATGGATAGGGCGGTTTGGGGTAGAGAAACTTCAATAGTTTCCGCGCCTTGTGCTTTTAAAAGGTCGATGACGCTTTGTAAAGCAGCCTGCACATCGGTATCCGCACCTTCGCCGAAATATTCTTTAGGCAGGCCGATTTTCATGCCTTTGAGCGGTTTGTCCAAATCGCGGGTGTAGTCTTCTTTGCTGCGTTCCAAGCTGGTGGAATCGCGCTCGTCGAAGCTTGCCATCGCATTGAGCAAAATCGCGCAGTCTTCAGCGGTTTGCGCCATCGGACCGGCCTGGTCGAAACTGGATGCGTAGGCAACCATGCCGAAGCGGGAAACCGTGCCGTAGGTGGGTTTGATACCGGTGATGCCACAGTGTGAAGCAGGCTGGCGGATAGAGCCGCCGGTATCTGAACCGAGTGCGACAGGAGCAAGGCGTGCGGCAACGACCGCTGCGGAACCGCCGGATGAACCGCCTGGGACGTGTTCGGGATTCCACGGGTTTTTAGTCGCGCCGTAGAACGAGGTCTCATTGGTCGAGCCCATGGCAAACTCGTCCATATTGGTACGGCCAAGCGTTACCATGCCTTCGTCAAGCAGATTTTGAACGACGGTGGCAGTGTAGGGGGAGACAAAGTTGTCCAGCATTTTGGAGCTGCACGCACTGCGCCAACCTGTTTGACAGAAAATATCTTTGTAGGCGATGGGTACGCCGGTAAGCGCGGTGGCATTACCTTGCGCAATGCGCGCGTCGGCGGCACGGGCTTCGGCGAGGGTCTTGTCTTGGTCGAGGGTGATGTAGCCGTTGATGGCCGGGTTCTGTACAGTAATGGCGGCGAGGTATTCGGTTGCCAGTTCGACGGCGGAGATTTGTTTGGATTGCAGCAGTTGGCTGGCTTGTTTGAGGGTGTATTGGGTCATAAGAGTCTTTTGGTTTAAATAAGTGGGATTTTAAAGAGTTTAATGGTGTAGGCTGATTTCAGGGTCGTCTGAAAATATCAACCTATCAATTTTTGGTAAGTATCCGGTTGGTTGAGTTGCATGGCGGAACGGTAAAGCAGTGATTGTTCGTCATTTTCATCATAATCATCAATATAAAACGCAAACAGCAATATACCGTTTTCAGCACGATTGCCGAACAGGCCTTCTTGGTCGCATTGTTGCAGTGCGGCTATCAGAGCGGTTTCGTATTCGGTACGTTTTTGCTGATAAGTATCATCATCTAGATTCTCTATGCTACGGTATGCAGCTTGGTATAGCTCGCTTTGGTTTTCCAGCCAGTTATCTGAAACGTTCTGAGGCTCGGTTTCACTGTCATAAAGGGTACATCTGCCATCCCAAATCGCCTGCAAAATGGTGCAATTTTCATATTCGTCTGCGTGTTCGACGGTAAAAGCAGCCAAATCCTGATAGGTAATGGCGGCATTGCCTGCGGCGAAAAAGTCGTCTACCAGATAGAAATAATATGCGGCAACTTCTTTACCTGCCTGTTCGGCCTGTTTCTTGATACGGTTGAAACATTGGTGGATGTGGCTAACGGCAACTGTGTGAAGGTGTTGTTGCTCGGTGGACATGGGATTCCTTTGCTTCGTACTTTTTGTCTATTCTATTCGTATGCGAAACAGAACTGTTTTGTAACCGTACTTGTTCTTTCAGACGACCTTCTTTTGGAAGGCTTAGTTTTTATCGGGCAAAATATTGGCATCTGACAATATTTGATTTAAGTGTTCAAATGCAGCCTGCCATGGGCTGTCAATATATGAAGAGTAGCCGTCGTCGTAGGTATTTGCCGTTATTTCCACGAGAAAACGGACTGTATTCAACAAAGCACGTTGTTGTGCAGCGTTGAGCAGCAGTTCATCTGTGTAATAGCTGTTCTCCAATGCGTAAGCCAATGCATCGGCAACCATACCGTCTGGGTCTTGTAATGCCCAAAGCAAGTAATATGGTAGGGCGAAATGCCTGCCTATACTATCCATAAATGTGATGGCAGAACAGGGATTAAAACGTGGGATTTCTCCTACGCGGTGTCCTTGAAAAAGGACATTTTCCCAATAATCCCGTTCATCTTCAGCACGATAGCGGCAACGTTCCGGATTATTGGTATCCATCCAGTCATCCACGCAGTCGGCTTCCAATATTCCAATTCCGTTCTTTAGTTGGGTATCGGCAAATGCATGACAGACTTGCTCCGCGATTTCTTCGTATGCTTTATTCCACTGTTGAGCATATTCACGCAGGTAGCCCAGTATCTTGATGAGTCGCTTGGGAGACATTGTGCATACAGGCTCTGCACGCTGATGTTTCATAGTTAGGTCGTCTGAAAATGGTTCACCTGTGCAACAGCAAAACGTTGCAAGTCATCTGCCATTTGTTGATTGATCTCAGACAAAGTACCAGCAAAACACCAACCGCGTAGTTGTGCCAATATGTCAAGCCTCTGCATGGCAAGTAGGGCAAGTTGCTACAATTCAGGTTTCAGACGACCTGTAATTTTAATGCTGCCGAATGTAGTAGCAATAATCACTCTATCGGATTGGTAAACTTCAGTTTCCTGTCGTTTACACAGTTCTTCAATGCTTTCGGCAGTTTGGTCTGCTTGAGGAGGCAGGTAATCCATACCCCAATATTCACAAATCAATTTCTGCGGAAAAGCCAATATTTCCAGATCGGCATTTTTGCGGAAGGTTTGTGCAAGCTCATACAACGCATCACTGCCTTCGTCACTGCCAAACGGATCCTCTTCCTCTCCGCCATAATAGAAATCATCGGTTAAGTATCGGACGAAGTGTGGATGCGAGGTTTTGCGATGCGGACCGAAATCTTCATCGTCAAAATAAAAGCGGTCGATGAAATTAAAATCGGGAGCAGGTTTGTAGCCTTTTTTGGTCTTTTGCGTAATGAGCTTGTCAGCAGCTTTTTGACACTCGACTTCATCGTCGTATTCGGTAATTTGGTAACGTCCGGTTGCACCGAGTTTGCCGAAATTGACCATGATGTCGCGACCATCGGAATTGATAATCCAAAATTTCTGGGACTTGTCGTCAGTATAAATGAAGGCTTGTTTCACAGAAATTCCTTTTCAGGTCGTCTGAAGCTGCAAATATTTAAACTAGGTAAAATAACTTACATTTTTATTTTACGCGGCTACAAACGGTTTCCACCATTTTGTCACTGTGCATTGTTTCGCTGGAATCTTCCTTTTTCAGCTGCTCAATGGCTTCTTGCGGCATTTTGTCGGGACTATTGTAATTGTGAACGTCGATACGCTCTTCCAGTTGTCCGTTTTTGTCAAACAGGGCAATCGCGCTCATAACAGATTGTTTGGGTTCTTGGCAATGTACCCAATCTAAAATCAGCATATGGGCATGTTTGCCTGAACCTGCAGATTGATGCCGTGTAATGGTTGAATACCAACCATTACCGAGATTTTTGATACTGTTCGGATAGAGTGATGCGCTGTATTTCCCATCAGGTGTTTCGTAGTCATACAAATGCACGGTTTGCTCGGAATGAACAACAGGCAATACAGAGGATTTAGGGTTGTTGTCATCCTTAGGCATAGCGTAGGCGTTAACCGTGAGTACGCCAAGTAATAATGTGGTCAAAAATTTATTCATTATTGGTTTTCCTAAAGGGTAAACTCCATCTATTCTTCAATTACCTGAGGCACGATATACAGGCGGTTGCGCACTTCAGGGGCGACGGCTTGATATTCGGCGGCATGGTCGGTTTCGGTAACTTTATCTTCGCGCAGGCGCAGGGCGGCTTCGTGGGGGTGTGCCATCGGCTCGATACCGTCTGTATTCACGCTTTGCATTTTTTCGACCATGGCGAAAATGTCGTTCAATTCTGAGAGGGTTTTGCCTTTTTCTTCCTCGGTTAGCGAAAGGCGTGAGAGTTTGGCGATTTTTTCCACATCGGTTAAGCTTAAAGCCATAAAAAATCCTTGTCTGATAGCAAACGCCCCTTTATTGGGGTATCATTGCGTTCTTCTTCGATGAAACGAGGAATTATAACCGAAAACTACTCAAACGGCGTGTGATTTCGCCATACGTTTCATACGGGGAGTGGGGAGGTCGTCTGAAAAGGCGTTGTTTCCATGTTTTTAATATTTTGAATAACAATTAAATAAAATCGGTGCTGGGCCGATATTCAGGTATTTTATGTTTCGTTTTTTATCCCGTTTTTTCTCCAACGATATCGCCATTGATTTGGGTACGGCGAACACGTTGATTTATGTGCGTGGTAAAGGCATTGTTTTGGACGAGCCGTCTGTGGTGGCGGTTCAATTGGGTACGGGCGGTAAAAGCAAAATTGTCGCCGTGGGTACGGAAGCCAAGAAAATGCAGGGGCGCGCGCCGCGCAATATTGAAATCGTCCGTCCTATGCGGGACGGGGTGATTGCTGATTTTACGATTGCCGAACGTATGCTGGGTATGTTGATTAAAAAAGCAATACAAGGTAATTCGGTTGTGCCGCCGCGCGTAGTGATCTGTGTGCCGGGCGGGGCAACTCAAGTGGAACGCAAGGCGATTTTGGATTCCGCGTTCGCCGCAGGTGCATCTTCCGTACATTTGATTGAGGAGCCTATGGCGGCTGCTTTGGGTGCGGGTTTGCCGATTGAAGATACTGCCGGTTCGATGGTGGTGGATATCGGCGGCGGCACAACGGAAATCGGCATTTTGTCGTTGGGCGGTATGGCTTATTCCGCCTCCGTCCGTGCGGCAGGCGATGAGTTTGATAAGAGCATCGTGCATTATCTGCGCCGTCATCGCGGTGTGTTGATTGGTGAAGCGACGGCTGAGGAATTGAAGAAAACAATCGGTTCCGCCTCTGGCTTTCCAACTGAAACTGCCATGCGGATTAAAGGTCGCGATTTGGCGGAAGGTACGCCCAAGTCGCTTGCTATTACTTCGGAAGAAGTGCGCGAGGCTTTGAGCGAAACGGTTAATCAGATTATCCGCGCCGTGCGCCTTGCTTTGGAACAGGCTCCGCCTGAGTTGGCTGGCGATATTGCTGACAGGGGAATTATGTTGACAGGCGGCGGCGCACTGTTGCACGGTATGGATACAGTTTTGGCGGATGCGACGGGGCTGCCTGTCGGTATTGCCGACCAGCCTTTGAACTGTGTGGCTTATGGTGCAGGCAAAGCCTTGGACTATATCGGCAAATGGAATGCCGTCTTTGTGGATAACCCGTAAGGCAGGCTGAAATGGAACATTCTTCTTTACGGTTTGACGAGGCAAAGGGCCAAAAGCTGTTGCCTCGTTTTATTGCGTATCTTTTGCTGGGTGCCGGCATTATGGTGGCGGACGGCCGTTTCAACCTGATGCAGCCCGTACGCACTGCGGCGGCGGAGATTCTTTATCCGGTGCAATGGCTGGCAAACCAGCCGGTTCGTCTCTATCAATATTTTTCCAATCAATCTCAATCCCAAACCGAGCTGTTGGAACAAAACCGTCTCCTTTTGGAGGAAAACGGTCGTTTGAAAATCCAGCTTCAACGCGATAAGGTCAACCTGAGCGAATTGCAGGAGCTGAAAAAACTATATGGTTTGCAGCAAAAAGGCATCAGCAATGTCATCGGCACTGAAGTATTGTCCAGTGGCAAAGACCCATTGTCCGAACGTTTGATTATCAATAAAGGCAGTGGCGAAGGGGTGGCGGCAGGCGATGCTGTTATCGACCAAAACGGCTTAATCGGGCGGATTACATTGGTTCACGCAAACAGTGCGGAAGTCGAGCTGATGGCGGCTGCGCAAAGTATCGTCCCTGTTGCCGTTGAGCGTACGGGCGAACGCAATCTCGCCTACGGCAACGGCGTGGGTTTGGATTTGCGTTATTTCCCGACGGGCTCGGATTTGAAGCCGCAGGATGTTTTGATTACTTCCGGCTTGGACGGTATTTATCCGGCAGGCATTCCCGTAGCCCGCGTGGATAAAGTCGTCCGCGCTTCAGGTACGCCTTATTACGACACAGAACTGACTCCGTTTGCCGCCTTGCGCCGCAGCCGCTTTGTTTTGGTTCTGTCTTCTTCCCATTCTTCCCAATAAATCATTCATGAACGATTTTGACGATTCCTACCGTGCCATGCCCGTCGGCGTGATTGCGGCAAGTTTTGCCGTAACCATGCTTGTCGATTTCATGCCTTTTCCCTTTGATGTGTTTTTTTGGCTGCCTGAACTGACTGCGCTGATGCTGCTTTATTGGTCTATGCATCATCCCCAACGCGTCGGCATGGGCATTGCGTTTTTGCTCGGCTTGATAGTCGATGCCGCAACGGCAGCAACTTTGGGGCTGCATGCATTGTCTTATACGGTCATGGTGTATTTCATCTTGAACACGCGCCGTCAAATCATGCTCTACGGCCACATCATGCAGATAGGGGCGGTATTGGCAGCATTGTTCTGCCATCAGGCGGTCTTGGTGGCGGAGCGCCTGTTCCTCAACAACCAAATCATCACTTGGCAAAGTTTCATCGCGCCTTTGGCAGGCGCGCTGCTTTGGCCTTTCTTGAGCCAGTTGATGCTGGTGCTGACCAATTTTTATCGCGCCAACAGATAACGTGAAACCATGTCCATACTGAATACTATGAAACGTCGTCTGAAAAATGGCGGTAGCGGTAAAACACAGACTGCAAAGGCGGCGCAAGCCGATTCTTTATTGCGTCTGCTGGTGGCATTTATCCTGATTGTGGTTCTGTTTGCCGCATTGGTGGCTCGGTTTGTTTATTTGCAGGTGTTCCGGCATGACGATTTTTCCGGGCAGGCATCCAGCAACCGCATCACATTAATTCCGACTCCGCCTGTCCGCGGCGAAATCGTAGATGTCAACGGCGTACCGTTGGCAAAAAACTATCCCGTGTTTTCGCTGGAAGTCATCCCCAGCCGTATTGAGGGTAAGATGGAGGATGTCATCGAAGCCCTGCGGAAGTATGTCGATATTACGCCTACCGATTTGAAGCGTTTCCACAAATACCGCGAAAGCTACCGCAAATTTGAAAACATCCCGCTCAAGCTGCGACTGACAGACGAAGAAGCGGCAAAATTGTCGGTGCATCTTAATGAATTTAAAGGTGTAGAAGTCAATTCGCGCACTTTCCGCGAGTATCCTTATGGCAAGCTGACTTCACACTTTTTAGGCTACATCGGCCGCATCAGCGACAAAGATCAGGAAATTTTGGAAGAAGAGGGCTTGACTGCGCTCTATCGCGGCAGCACGCACATCGGCAAATCGGGGCTGGAAAAATATTACGAACCGCAGCTTCATGGCGCGCCCGGCTATCAAGAAGTGGAAAAAGACGCTTACGGCAATATTGTTCGCGTCTTGAAAAACGTGCCGTCGCGCATGGGGCAAACTTTGCGTTTGGGCATGGACATCCGTATGCAACAAGAGGCGGATAAAATATTGGGAGACAGGCGCGGGGCGATTGTTGCCATCAATCCGCAAGACGGTACGGTTTTGGCATTCGTTTCCAAACCATCTTTCGATCCCAACCTCTTTATCGACGGCATCGACAGCGAAACGTGGAAAGCCTTGAATGACGACTGGAAAAAGCCGTTGGTCAACCGCGTAACGCAAGGTCTGTATCCGCCGGGTTCGACGTTTAAGCCGTTTATGGGCATGGCTTTGCTGGAAAGCGGCAAAATTACCCAAACGACGGTCGTTCCCGCGCCCGGCGCATGGAGCATTCCCGGCAGCCGCCACGTCTTCCGAGATTCCGTACGCAGCGGTCACGGTTCGGCGAATTTGAGCAAGGCGATACAGGTGTCGTCCGATACCTTTTTCTACCGCTTGGGATACGAAATGGGCATAGACAAAGCATCTCCGTATTTAGCGCAATTCGGTTTCGGCAAAAAAACCGGCATCGACCTGCCCAGCGAATATACGGGCGTTTTGCCCAGCCGCGAATGGAAGGCGAAACGCTTTACCAAATCGTCCGATCCTACCGCCAAAGAATGGCGCGCAGGCGAGATGGTCTCGGTCAGCATCGGGCAGGGTTACAACGCTTACACCCCGCTGCAAATGGCACACGCCACCGCTTCGCTTGCCAATAACGGCGTGGTTTATCAACCGCATTTGGTGAAAGAATTGTTGGATTTCGACAAACGCAAAATCACGCGTATCAATCCCAATCCCGAATACAAAATCCCGTTCAAACAAGACAATTTCGAATACGTCAAACAGGCAATGGAGAAAGTCTTGAAACCGGGCGGTACGGCACACCGCATCGGCGGCGGATTGGCTTACAGCATGGGTGGCAAAACGGGCACGGCGCAGGTTGTGCAAATCAAGCAGGGCGGTCGTTACAACGCCGCAGCCTTGCGCGAGCAACACCGCGACCATGCGTGGTTTATTTCGTTCGCCCCCTTGGAGAAGCCTGAAATCGCCATTGCCGTAATTCTGGAAAACGGCGGCTGGGGTGCCTACGCCGCACCGCTTGCCCGCAGCCTGACCGATTTTTATATGCTCAATGTCAAGCCGCAGCAATTTTCAGACGACCCCGACGCAGGCGGAATGCCCGAACCGCAACAACACCGCACACAACCCCAACCGCCGACCATATTCCAAAAAGCCTACGGTCTGAAACAGGAGGAAGCAAATCATGAATGAAACGGTTGGAATGTGGGCAAAAATCAAGCGCACCGTATCTGCTCCGATAGATCCGTGGCTGTTTTTCCCCATGCTCGCCATCTACATCATGAGCCTGTTTTTGCTCTATTCGGCGGACGGGCAGGATTTCGGCCAGCTTGAACACAAAACCCTGCATACGGTTGTCGGCTTCGCCCTGCTGTGGTTTGTCGCCTCGTTCAAGCCGCGTGATGCCGCAAAGGTTGCGCTGCCGATGTACCTGATTGGCGTGTTGCTGCTTGTCGCTGTCGAAGTCGCAGGCGTGACCGTCAATGGCTCTACACGCTGGTTGGAACTGGGGTTCACGCGCATCCAGCCGTCCGAAATCATGAAAATCGTCCTGCCCATGACCGTCGCTTGGTACTTCCAGCGGCACGAAGGTCGTCTGAAATGGTTTCACTACGTCATCGCCATGCTTTTGATCCTCATCCCCGTTGCGCTGATTTTGAAACAGCCCGACTTGGGTACGGCAGTTTTGATTATGGCATCGGGTATTTTCATTGTCTTTTTCGCAGGTCTGCCGTGGAAAGTCATCTTTGCCGCCATCGTCGCCTTCGTTGCCGCATTGCCGCTTTTGTGGAACTACGGGATGCACGACTATCAGAAAACCCGCGTCCTGACGCTGTTTGACCCGACGCAGGACCCTTTGGGCGCAGGCTACCACATCATCCAGTCCATGATTGCCATCGGTTCCGGCGGCGTTTGGGGGAAAGGCTGGCTCAACGGCACACAAACGCATTTGGATTACATTCCAGAGTCCACGACCGACTTCATTTTTGCCGTATATGGCGAAGAATTCGGTTTGATCGGCAACATCTTGCTGCTGTTGGTTTACCTCGTTATCCTGACGCGCGGACTGCTGATTGCCGCCAAAGCCCAATCGCTTTACAGCCGCACGCTTGCCGGCGCATTGACCATGACCTTTTTCTGCTACGCCTTTGTGAATATGGGCATGGTGAGCGGCATTTTGCCCGTTGTCGGCGTCCCCCTGCCGTTGGTCAGCTACGGCGGCACTGCAACACTCTCCATCATGACCGTACTTGCGCTGCTGATGGGTATTTCCAGCGAGCACAAAACCAAACGCCGCTACGAATTCAATGACAAAGCGGACGTAAACGTCTCTACAAAAAACCAATAAGGGAATAAAAAATGGAATTAGGTGTAGAAATCGGCAAACTTTTGGTTGCCTTCCTTGTACTGATCAACCCGTTCAGCGCGCTCTCGATTTACCTTGATTTGACGCAGGATCACAGCACCAAAGAAAAACGCCGCATCGCCCGCACCGCCGCGCTCGCCGTCTTCATTGTCATTACCGTCTTCACCTTGACGGGCGGGATGTTGTTGAAAATCTTAGGCATCAGCGTCGGCTCTTTCCAAGTCGGCGGCGGTATTTTGGTATTGCTTATCGCCATCTCCATGATGAACGGCAATGACAACCCTGCCAAACAAAATATCGGTGGCGACAAGGAAGAGGGCGTTGTACAACACATCCAGAAAAACGCCAAAGCCATCGCCGTCGTTCCCGTCGCTATTCCCATCACCATCGGTCCGGGCGGTATCTCTACCGTGATCATCTACGCCTCAGCCGCCAAAAATTACAGCGATATTGCTTTGATCCTCACCGCAGGCTTCCTCGTCAGCCTGATTTGCTACGCCATCCTCATCGTCGCCGGGCGAATCAGCAAAAAACTGGGCACGACAGGACTGACCATCCTCAACCGTATCATGGGCATGATGCTTGCCGCCGTCTCCGTAGAAATCATCGTTGCAGGATTGAAATCCATTTTTCCGCAACTGGCAGGCTAGTTCATCGGTTTGTATAGAAGGCAAACTGTCTATCTTTCTCAAGGGAAAAGGTCGTCTGAAACAAGGTTTCAGACGACCTTTAGTATATTGCGCCAATATCTATCCAAAATATAGTGGATTAAATTTAAATCAGGACAAGGCGACGAAGCCGCAGACAG
>CALDNV010000168.1:0-9401 GCA_937914605.1 uncultured Neisseria sp. | reverse complement strand
TCTTTGAGCTAAGGCGAGGTAACGCCGTACTGGTTTAAAGTTAATCCACTATATTATTGGGTTTCAGACGACCTCCCCTCCCATCCAACCAAAGGAAACCAGCATGAAAAAATTCATCTTCCTCACCACCGTCCTCCTGCTCCTCAACGCCTGCGCCGCCCAATCCGGACAAGGCAGTTCCGCACAAGTCTATGGCGAAATCAAAGGCGGCGTAGAAAGCAGCCACGTCCACTAAGCGGGCGGAACGGCAGGCATTGCCCACGCAGAAGATGTCGCCCCATTCCCCTGAAATCCGCATGACGGACATCGTGCCATAAAATCAAAAGGTCGTCTGAAACTTGGTTTACCTGGTTTTCAGACGACCTTTTCTATTGGACTGAAGACGAATGTTTGGACAGCAGTTATTCGCGCGCCAAACAGGGAGAGGACAAGGGCTGACGGTGCGACAACGTCGTCTGAAACGGTTTACGGACAGCACCCAGTTTCTATTCAAACTTTGTCGTTGCTACGGCTTTCAGCCCTTAATCCTGCCTATCGGTACGGTTTCTCCCAATCAGCGGATAATCCCGCGCGTGGATTGGGCGAAGAAGTCTTTGAACACCGCCAGCTCGGCTTGCGTTTCGGCGCGGCGGAGGATGTCGGCTTTGGCTTCTTCAAACGTGATGCCGCGGTGGTAGATGGTTTTATACACATCTTTGACGGCGGCGATTTGCTCGGCGGTAAAGCCGTTGCGGCGCATGCCTTCGCTGTTGATGCCTGCGGGTTCGGCGCGGTAGCCTGCTGCCATGAAGTACGGCGGTACGTCTTTGTGTACGCCTGCGGCGAAGGCGGTCATGGCGTAATCGCCGATTTGGCAGAACTGGAACACCAGCGTGTAGCCGCCCAAAACGACGTAGTCGCCGATGGTAACGTGTCCGGCGAGCGAGGCGTTGTTGGCGAAGATGGTGTGGTTGCCGATGACGCAGTCGTGCGCGAGGTGGCAGTACGCCATAATCCAGTTGTCGTCGCCGATGCGGGTTTCGCCGATGCCGGTTACCGTGCCGAGGTTGAAGGTGGTGAATTCGCGGATGGTGTTGCCGTTGCCGATAATCAGCTTGGTCGGCTCGTCGCGGTATTTTTTGTCCTGCGGGATTTCGCCGAGGCTGGCAAATTGGAAAATGCGGTTGTTTTCGCCGATGGTGGTGTGGCCGTTGATGACGGTATGCGGGCCGATTTCGGTGTTCGCGCCGATTTGGACGTTGGGACCGATAACGGTGTACGCGCCGACTTTGACGCTGGAGTCGAGTTCGGCTTTGGGGTCAATGACGGCGGTCGGGTGGATGAGGGTCATGTTTTTCCTTTCCTGTCGTGTTGCCGCGAAGATGCGCGACGGCAACAGGTCGTCTGAAAACTTTCAGACGACCTTTTTCTGAACACTCAAACCACGCGTTTGGCACACATGATGATGGCTTCGACGGCGACTTGTCCGTCCACTTTGGCGACGGCGCTGAATTTGCCGATGCCGCGTTTGTTGGTCAGCAGCTCGACTTCGAAAACAAGTTGGTCGCCAGGGATGACTTGGCGTTTGAAGCGGGCTTCGTCTATGCCGGCGAAGAAGAAAAATTCGTTGTCTTTGCGGCCGCCTTCGCTGAGGATGGCGAGTGTGCCGCAGGCTTGCGCCATGGCTTCGATGATGAGTACGCCGGGCATGACGGGCAGGTCGGGGAAATGGCCTTGGAACTGCGGCTCGTTCATGGTGACGTTTTTAATCGCGGTCAGGGTTTTCATGGACTCGAAGGCGGTGATGCGGTCGAGTTGCAAAAACGGGTAGCGGTGGGGAATGAGTTTTTGGATGTCTTTGGCTTCGATGGGGAGTTGTACGTCCATGTTCGTCGTATTCCTTGGTATTTCGGGGTTGGCTGGGCGGTTTCATCGCGGGGGCTTTAAAACGGCAGGTTTTGCCGCTTTGTCGGGATTTAAAGCGCATCCGCCATGTAAACCGATTGTGGGGTTATTCGTCTTTTTCGCTGTCGCTCAGACGGTTTTCCAATGTTTTGAGGCGTTTGTTCATTTCGCTCAGGCGGTGGATGTAAACGGCGTTGCGCGCCCATTCTTTATGGGTGGACATCGGGAAGATGCCGGCGAGGTGTTTGCCGCTTTCGGTAATGCTGTGGGTCACGGACGTGCCGCCGCCGATGGTGGTTTTGTCGGCGATTTCGATGTGTCCGACCGTACCGACGCCGCCGCCGATGATGCAGTAGCTGCCGATGGTAACGCTGCCTGAGATGCCGGTTTTGGCGGCGATGACGGTGTGCGAACCGATTTTGCAGTTGTGTCCGATTTGGACTTGGTTGTCGATTTTGGTGCCGTTGCCGACGGTGGTGTCGCTCATCGCGCCGCGGTCGATGTTGGTGTTCGAGCCGATTTCTACGTCGTCGCCCAGCGTTACCGCGCCGGTTTGCGGGATTTTAAACCATGAATCGCCGGCGAAGGCGAGTCCGAAACCGTCCGCGCCGATGACTGCGCCGCTGTGGATTTCAACGCGGTTGCCCAGTGTGCAGCCGTAATAAACGACGGCGTTGGGATGCAGGACGACTTCGTCGCCCAGTTTGCAATCGTGTTGGACAACGGCGTTTGCCAAGATGCGGCAGCCTTCGCCGAGTACGGTGTTCGCGCCGATGTAGGCGTTTGCGCCGATTTCGCAGCTTGCAGGAACGGTCGCACTTTCCTCGACGACGGCGGTCGGATGGATGCCGCCGCGCGCTTTGACGATGGGCGAAAACAGGCGGGCGACTTTGGCGAAATAGAGATAGGGATCGTCGGCGACAATCAGGTTGCGCCCTTCAAATTCGTCCACTGCTTTGGCAGAAACGATGACCGCACCCGCGCTGCTGTCGTGGACTTCGGCTTTGTATTTCGGATTGGCGAGGAAGCTGATGTGTTCCGCCTGCGCGTCTGCGAGCGGGCGCACGGCGGCGACGGAAATGTCCTTGCCGCGCCATTCGCCACCAAGCTGCGCTGTGATTTGAGACAGGGTGTAGGTTTTTGAAGTCATGATGTTTCGTAAACTTTGAGATGAGGTCGTCTGAAAAAGGACGGCGGGAGCAGTCGGACAGAACGGTTTGCCTAAAACGTATGCCGGCAGGAGTGATAAGACAGGTAATTATATCGTTTATTGGATTTTCAGACGACCCTTCGAGTGAAAGAGGTCGTCTGAAAACAGGTTTGCTGTATCTCGTTCAGCCTTCCGATTAACGTGTATTCAGGGCTTTAATCACGCTGTCGGTAATGTCGTAACGCGCGTTGACGTAAATCACGTCCTGCAAAATGACATCGTAGCCTTCGCGTTTGGCAAGATCGACGATAATGCGGTTGGCGTTTTGCTGGAGGGCGGCAAATTCTTCGTTGCGGCGCAGGTTGTAGTCTTCTGCCAGCTCCGCCTGTTTCTTGCGGAACTGCTGAACCAGCTCGCCCCAGCGTTTTGCCGCAGCTTCACGCTCTTTGCCCTGCAATTTGCCTTCGGACAGGGATTTTTCGAGCTTTTCACCCTCTTGCTGCAATTTCTGCAAAGCGTCCTGACGGCTGCGGAATTCTTTTTCCAAGGTCGTCTGAATGCGTTGCGCCTGCTTGGACTCAAGATAAACGCGCTCGGTATTGATAAAGCCGATTTTCTGTACGGCTTCCGCCGCCGCAGCTTGGTTCATCAACCCGAAGCCCAATAAAGCCGCGCCGCCGAGGCGGAAGGCGTTGGCAATGATGTTCATCTGGATTTCCTTGATTTTGTATCCCGCCCATCAGCGGGATGACGGTTTGTTTTTTAAAAAGAGGCAGAACGCCCTGCCCCTTTTCCTTCAGGTCGTCTGAAAATGTTTATCTACATAGGGATTTCGATTTTCAGACGACCTTGTTCTGCCTACGTCAGAATGTGGTACCCAATTGGAACTGGAAGCGTTGGATTTCGTCGCTGTCTTTTTTCTTGATCGGGTAGGCGTAGCTGAACTTCATCGGACCCAGCGGCGAGAGCCAGGTTACTGCCGCACCGGCGGAGTAGCGCAACTCTTCCTTGAAGGTTGATTTGTGGGTCTTGCCTAAGCCGTATGGATTTTGAGCGGCATTATTGGTGTAGTAGGTATTGCTGCTGCTGTCGTTATAAGTTTTGCCGTCCCATACGCTGCCCGCGTCGGCAAAGAGACTCAGACGGACGGAGCGGGAGTCTTTGATGCCCGGCATCGGGAACAGCAACTCGGCGGAAACGTTGGCTTTTTTGTTGCCGCCGTAGCTGATTTTCTCGCCGTATTCGTCATAAACTTTCGGACCCAGCGTGCCGCTCTCGTAACCGCGTACGGAGCCTAAGCCGCCGCCGTAGAAGTTTTCAAAGAACGGCATGGTTTTGGTTTTGCCGTAACCGTTGCCGACGCCGACTTCGCCGCCGAGCATCAGGGTGAAGTCTTTGGTCAGCGGGAAGAACCAGGTTTGGTTGTGGGTCAGTGTGTAGTATTGCAGGTCGCTGCCCGGCAGGGCGATTTCACCGTTGATGCCGGTCATGTAACCGCGGGTCGGCCACAAGGCGCTGTCGGTTTTATTGCGTCCCCAACCGATCGTACCTTTGTACAGCCAGCCTTTGAAGCTGCCCACGCCGTCCGTGCCTTTACCATATTGGTTGATAAAGTCGGCATAACGTTTAGGCGCGCCTTTGTAGGTATTCACGGTCAGGTGTTCCGCCGCCAGACCCAAATTGACGCGATCGTATTCGGTAACGGGG
The DNA here is from genome assembly GCA_937914605.1 of uncultured Neisseria sp. Taxonomy (GTDB): domain Bacteria; phylum Pseudomonadota; class Gammaproteobacteria; order Burkholderiales; family Neisseriaceae; genus Neisseria. Next base: position 4,660 of record CALDNV010000168.1, on the reverse strand, counting down.
ATGCCCATGCGCACGCCCGCGCCTGCGGTGGTAGTTTTATATTGTTTCGCGCTGGAAGAGGCTTTACGCGGGTCGTAAGACTTGCCGTAAATATCGTAACCGAGGCTGACACCATCAGGTGTGAAATACGGATCGGTAAACGACAGCGAGCCGTTCAGCGTGGTTTTACTGCGCGAGGCGCGCAGGGAAACGGATTTACCCGTACCGAACAGGTTGTCTTGGGAAACGCCTACGGACATGACCAAGCCGGTATCCTGAACCCAGCCCGCACTCATATCCAGCGAACCGGTAGAACGCTCGTTCACGCTCATGTTCAAATCGACTTGGTCGGGCGTATTGGCAACCGGTACGGCATCGAATTGTACGTTGTCGAAGTAACCCAGCAACTCGACGCGCTCTTTGGAACGTTGCAGCTTGGAGGTGTCGTAAGGCGCGGATTCCATCTGACGCAATTCGCGGCGCACGACTTCGTCACGGGTTTTGTTGTTGCCGGTAATGTTGATTTCGTTCACATAGATTTTGCGGCCGGGTTCGACGTTCAGGACGAAATCGACAGTTTGAGTCTCGGCATTGGGAATAGGCTGAACGTTGACTTCGCTGAACGCGTAGCCTGCCGTACCCATGCGGTTTTGAATGGCTTCGAGCGATTTGACCATTTGGGCGCGTTCGTACCATTTGCCCTTTTTCATGGTCAGCAGTTTTTGCAGCTCTTCTTTCGGCACTTCGCGGGTGTCGCCTTCTATGCGCACGTCGCCCCAACGGAAGCGTTCGCCCTCGTCAACCGTGATTTTGATGGTTTGCTTGGTTTTGTCTTCGTTGGTCTGGATGTCGGTATCCAGAATGCGGAAATTGAAATAGCCGTTGTTTTGGTAGAACTCGCTGACGCGCTCCATGTCTTGCGAGAATTTCTGCTCGTTAAACTGGTTGCTCTTGGTCAGCCAAGTCCACATACCGCCTTCGCTCAAAGACATTTGTTTCATGAGCTTGCGGTCGGAATAGACTTTGTTGCCTTCAAATTCGATGTCGGTAATCTTGGTGGTTTTACCCTCATCGATGGCGATGTCGATGGAAACGCGGTTACGCGCGAGTTTGGTGACGGTCGGCGTGATTTGGACCGACTGTTTGCCGCGGCTTTTGTATTCTTCCTTCAGGCTGGCGACAGACTGGCTCAGCGTGGCCGGATTGAAGTATTGGGATTGCGCCAAACCGAAGGATTCAAGGTTTTTCTTGATTACATCGTTTTGCAGCATTTTCGCGCCGGTGATGTTCAGCGTGCTGATGGTCGGGCGTTCGATAACGGTCAGCAAGACCTGATTGCCCATAGTCTCTACGCGGACATCGTCAAAAAAACCGGTCGCATACAGACTTTTGATGATTTCTTCGCTGCGTGCGTCGCTGAATTGGTCGCCGACTTTGACGGGCAGGTAGTTGAAGACCGTACTCGGTTCGGTACGCTGCAAACCTTCGACGCGGATGTCTTGAATGGTGAAGTCGGCAAACGCCAAAGGCGACATGCCCAATACCATCAAAGCAGAAGCAATCTGTTTCAATTTCATAAAATTATCCAAACAAACGGTTGATGTCATTAAAGAAAGCCAGTGCCATCATTAAGAGCATGGCAGCCAGTCCGAGGCGCAGGCCGATTGCCTGTATGCGCTCGCTCAAGGGCTTTCCGCGTATCCATTCGGCAGTGTAGAACACCAAATGCCCGCCGTCCAATACGGGGATGGGCAACAAGTTCAACACGCCTAAACTAATGCTGACCAAAGCGAGGAATTCCAAATAGCTTTGAAATCCCAGCTGTGCCGTTTTTCCGGCGACGTCGGCAATGGTCAGCGGGCCTGAAATATGGTTCAGGGAGGCATTGCCTGTAATCAGTTTTCCGAAGAATTTTACCGTCATCCAAGCGTTGTTGACGGTTTTGTCCCAGCCCATCGCAAATGCTTCTGCGACAGACGGCTTATATTCGCGCTTGATTTCTTTTGCCCACGCTTCGTCGCCCTGAGGACCGAAGCCTACCCTGCCGACCAGCGTTCTGTCGGGTTGCTGGATACTATAGGGGCGGATGGTCGTCTGAAAAGTTTGACCATTGCGCTCGTAGCTCAATTCGATTTTCTTGCCCGGGCTTTGGCGTACGATTTCCACCCATTGCTGCCAAGACTCTATGTCTTGTCCATCGGCACTGATCAGCTTGTCGCCTTTTTTCAAACCGGCTTTTTCAGCCGGGCTGTTTTCTGTCACTTCGCCGACACGGGTGGTGATTTTAAAAGGCGACAACCCGATATAGCCTTGGTTTTTCGCAATTTTACCTGCTTCGGGCGTGCCGGCGGCATCGATAATCCGCATGGTTTTTTGCCCTGAGGTCGTCTGAACGGCAACATTTACCTTGCCTGACTCGATGTTCAACACGATTTCTTGCTGGGCTTTTTCCCACTCGCCGACGTTAACGCCGTTAACCGAAATAATTTTGTCTCCGGGCTGAAAACCGGCTTTGGCGGCAATGGTATTTTGCTCGACCATGCCGACATAAGGGCGGATTTCAGTAACGCCGAAGGAAAAACTCAAGCCGTAAAGCAGAACCGCCAGCGCGAGATTAGTCAGCGGACCTGCGGCAACGATGGCGATACGTTTGGCGGGATGCTGTTTGTCGAAAGCGTAAGGTAGGTTGGACGGCGCCACTTCCCCCTCGCGCGTATCGACCATTTTGACATAGCCGCCCAACGGGATGGGGGCCAAACACCATTCGGTATCGCCGCGCTTTCTGCTGAAAAACGGTTTGCCGAAGCCGACGGAAAAGCGTACGACTTTGACGCCGCACAATCTGGCGACGATGTAGTGTCCGAACTCGTGCAGGCTAACCAAAATCAGGATGGCGAAAATAAAAGCTAGAAGGGTTTGCAAAAGAATCTCTCTGGTTGGGTATGGGTTGACGTTGTCGATGTTTCAGACGACGTATCAAGGCAGGGGTCGTCTGAAAAACATTCGCAATGTGTAGAAAATATTATTGGCGTTATTTTGCCGATTATAAAGTCAGTCTGCCGTTTTGTCCGCCACACATGACGGGTGGGCGGGTTTTCAGACGACCTGTCATTTTTTATCGTTGCGGCACGGTTTATCCCAATGCGGCGATAAATTCCTGCGCCTGCCTGCGGGTAACGGCGTCTTGCGCCAGCAGGTTTTCGATGTTGCCGAGGTCGTCTGAAAAGTCTTGTGCGAGACAGTGGGCGACGGTTTTGGCAATGTCGGTAAACTTAATCTGCCCGTCTAAGAAGGCGGCGACGGCGGCTTCGTTGGCGGCGTTCAAAACGCAGGGCGCGGCTCCGCCCGCGTTCATGGCTTCATAGGCGAGCTTCAGGCAGGGGAAGCGGTCAAAGTCGGGCTTTTGGAAGGTCAACGCAGACAATGCGTCGAAATCCAGGTCGCCGACACCCGAATCGATGCGTTCCGGCAAGCCCAAACAATAAGCGATGGGCGTACGCATATCGGGATTGCCCAGTTGCGCCAGCACGGAGCCGTCGCGGTAGCGCACCATGCTATGTATCACGGACTGCGGATGGATGACGACTTCGAGTTTATCAGGCGGGCAGTTGAACAGCCAATGCGCTTCAATCAGCTCCAAACCTTTGTTCATCATGGTGGCGGAATCGACAGAGATTTTGCGCCCCATGCTCCAATTGGGGTGTTTGACCGCTTGCGCGGGCGTAATGCTGTCGAACGTGCCTAAATCGGCCGTCAGAAACGGGCCGCCGGAAGCGGTCAGGATAATCGAGCGGATGCCGTGTTCGTTCAGACGACCTGTGTAATCGCGCGGCAAAACTTGGAAAATGGCGTTGTGTTCGCTGTCGATGGGCAACACTGCCGCGCCGTTTGCGCGGGCGGTTTCCATAAACAACGCGCCGGAAACCACCAGCGTCTCTTTGTTCGCCAGATAAATGGTTTTGCCTTTTTGCGCCGCCGCCAGCGCGGAAGGCAGGCCCGCCGCACCGACGATGGCGCACATGACACCGCTGACTTCATCGGCAGACGCCACATCAACCAATGCCTGCGCGCCATGTAAAACCTGCGTCGCCGCGCCGTCGCGTTTCAACAGGGCTTCAAGCCGGGCGGCGTGTTCCGCATCGGCAACGACGGCATATTCGGGACGGAACGTTTGACATTGCGCCGCCAGCTTCTCAACCTGCTTATGCCCCGCCAGCGCGAATACGCGGAATTTTTCGGGGTGGCGCGAAACAACGTCCAGCGTGCTTTCGCCTATGCTGCCGGTACTGCCTAATATGGTCAGGACTTGTGGTGTCATGGTGTGTTCTTTATGTACTGCTTTCGGATTTCAGACGACCTTTGGGCTTGAGGTCGGAAAGGTCGTCTGAAAACGCTTATTTCGATATTGTGTTTGATGTGTTCCAACGATTTTTAACCGCTTCAGAACAAGCTTTCAAAGGCGGCATAGACGCTGATGACGGCAATCAGGCTGTCCACGCGGTCAAATACGCCGCCGTGTCCGGGCAGCAGATTGCTGCTGTCTTTGATGCCCGCCGCGCGTTTGAGCCAGCTTTCCAACAGGTCGCCGCATACGCTGACAACGGTCAACACCAAACCGATTAACACGGTATTGAACCAGCCTGCGTCAAACGTGAGCCAACCAGCCCACCACACCACAGTC
>CALDNV010000167.1:0-9402 GCA_937914605.1 uncultured Neisseria sp. | reverse complement strand
TGCACCTGCTACGCATGCCAAAACTTCAGCCGCTCCTACCTGCACCACCTGCACCGAGTCGGCGAAATTTTGGGCGCACAGCTCAACACCATCCACAATCTGCATTTCTACCAAGTCATCATGGCAGAAATGCGCGAAGCCATCGAGCAAGGGAAATTTGCCGATTGGCAGGCGCAATTCCATGAAAACCGCGCCCGTGGTGTAGATTGAGATTGAACCATGCTTATCGAGGTCGTCTGAAAACGTTATATTCAAGCAAACACCGTTTTCAGACGACCTTGCTGTTATAATGCAAACATTAATTTACATTATTTGAGAGTGCGATATGTTTACCCAAGCAGCCCAAGAATTGACCACCGTCCGCGATATCCTGCGTTTCGCCGTCAGCCGTTTCAACGATGCCGGTTTGTTTTTCGGGCACGGCTCGGACAACGCGCACGATGAAGCCGCCTACCTGATCCTGCACACCCTCAACCTACCGCTGGACACGCTGGAACCTTACCTTGACGCCAAGCTGCTGCAAAGCGAGAAAGAAGAAGTGTTGGCAGTACTGGAACGTCGTGCAGTCGAACACATCCCCGCCGCCTACCTCACCCATCAGGCATGGCAAGGCGATTTCGATTTTTATGTTGACGAACGCGTCATCGTACCGCGCTCGTTTATTTACGAGCTGCTCGGCGACAACCTCACCCCATGGATAGAACACCCCGAATTGGTTCACCGCGCACTGGACTTGTGTACCGGCAGCGGCTGCCTCGCCATCCAAATGGCACACCACTACCCCGCCGCTGAAATTGACGCCGTCGATTTGAGCTTGGATGCGCTGGAAGTAGCCGCCATCAACATTGAAGATTATGGTTTGGAAGAGCGTATCAACCTGATCCATACTGATTTGTTCGAAGGTTTGGAAGGCACATACGACCTGATCGTTTCCAACCCGCCTTATGTCGATGCCGAATCGGTCGATATGCTGCCCGACGAATACCTGCACGAACCCGAACTCGCCTTGGGTAGCGGCGAAGACGGTTTGGACGCCACCCGCCAAATCCTGCTGCACGCAGCCAAATACCTCAATCCCAAAGGCGTATTGCTGGTCGAAATCGGACACAACCGCGACGTATTGGAAGCTGCCTATCCCGAATTGCCGTTCACTTGGCTGGAAACCAGCGGCGGCGACGGATTCGTATTCTTGCTGACCCGCGAGCAATTGTTGGGATTGGAATAATCCCTTGCCGATTTTGATACGGTCGAAAATCTTCTGCATATAGGTTTTCGGCCGTATTTTCATGATTGCGCTCGCCCCAAACCATTATAGTGGATTAAATTTAAATCAGGACAAGGCGACGAAGCCGCAGACAGTACAGATAGTACGGCAAGGCAACGCCGTCCTGGTTTAAAGTTAATCCACTATATTATTAACGTTGAACATATCCGTTTAATCTGTTTTCAGACGACCTCCCTACACACAAAATCAATATTCCAATCGGAACCATTTCTTATATTTATTGTCTGTATTTAAATAAGCATTCATAAAAATATTATATTTAACCCGCATGACCTGATGGATTATAATGACGAATAACAGCCGGAATATGCTTTATTCAAATATTATCGACTTGACGACTCAACTAAATACCTATTATTTACATCTCCGCCACATCGGAACAACCAGACAATGAACCACTTTTGGACAAACAGCCTGACCGCCTGCATCCTGCTTGGCGCGTCGCTTCAAGCTTCGGCACAAACCCATTCCGTTTATTTCAATCAAAACGGCAAAATTACCGCCACAATGTCATCGGTAGCTTACGTCCGCCAATACACCGTCGAATCCGGCGTAGCGCAAGTGCAGGACTTTTACTATCCGTCCATGAAAAAATATTCCGACCCGTATGAAATACCGGCGGCGCAGATCAAAACCTTTGTTCCCGTCCTCAACAACGGTACTTTGACACTCTGGCATTTCAACGGGCAAAAGAAAATGATCGGCAGCTACCGCAACGGCAAGCCGAACGGCGAATGGACCAACTGGTACCCCAACGGTAAAAAATCGGCAGTCATGCCCTATCTGAACGGCTTGAGCGAAGGCGTCGGCTCACGCTATTACCGCAACGGTACGAAAGAAAGCGAAATCCAGTTCAAACACGACAAGGCAAACGGCTACTGGAAGCAATGGTATCCCAACGGCAGCCCGAAAACCGAAATGACCATGGTCAACGACAAACCGACCGAAATCATGAGTTGGGACGAAAACGGCCGCGCCCTTTCTGAAATTACCATTACCAACGGCAAACGTAACGGCGTTGTCTTGGAATGGTATGACGACGGAGCCAAAAAGTCCGAAACGGTTTACGCCAACGACCAAATAGTGAAAAAGACGAATTGGGACAAAGAAGGTTACGTTATTGAATAACAGAAAAGGGAAACGATATGTTTCCTTTTTTGTTTAAAACATCACTCTCCCTACCGAATCATGCCGGACTGACAGAGGTCGTCTGAAACCTGCCATTCCCGATGGCATAGAATTTACATTTAAATATCAACCGCTCCCCTTGTTCCTTTACAGATTTCGTTTAAAATACAACCCAAACAACAACTATTCAAATTACATAAAACTATGCGCTATTACGGTACGATTACACGCTGGAATGACAACCGCCAATTTGGAGCCATCCGTGAAGAAAGCATGGGTACAGAAGTGTTCGCCCCGCTTTCCGCCTTTACCACACTGACACGTCCGCCTGCCGAAGGCCAACGCGTCTCATTCGACATCGTCAAAGGCAGACGCGGACGCGACGAAGCCGAAAATATCTGCTTCTCCCTTGACTGTGTCGATGAATTCGACTTTTTCGACACCGAACCTGAGCCGTATAAAAAAACCTTTTCCAAGCTCTTGCTGATTATCCCCATCATCGCCCTGCTTGCCGCCGGCGGATGGTTTGGCTGGGATTACTGGCAGAAATACCAGCAACAGGCGCAAGCGGCAGCGGCCGCACCGCCGAAGACGATGGTGGAAGAAGTTGCAGCCAAAATAAAAGCCGAACGCGAAGAGTGGTTGGATGCGGTAAACAACCGCAAAACTCAAAAACAAACAAAACCCGACAACGGCAAAGCCGCCCGTAACAGCTCCTCCAAAGAAGCAAAATAATGGCTGCGTAGCAATCAAAACCGAGCAGAACCAAATTCATGCAAAAGGTCGTCTGAAAACCCAAATCCAAGGTTTTCAGACGACCTTTCACCTTAAACCTGTTTCAACACCCCAAATTCTTTTAAAATACCGCCTATTTGAATTTAACCGAGAGACCGAACTTCATGAACCTACATCAAACCGTCGAACGCGAAGCCGCCGCCGCCTTTGCTGCCGCAGGCATCGCCGACAGCCCCGTTGTTTTGCAGCCGACCAAAAACGCCGAACACGGCGATTTCCAAATCAACGGCGTGATGGGTGCGGCGAAAAAAGCCAAACAAAATCCTCGTGAATTGGCGCAAAAGGTCGCCGAAGCATTGGCGGGCAACGCCGTGATTGAAAGCGCGGAAGTGGCCGGCCCCGGCTTCATCAACCTGCGCCTGCGCCCCGAATTTCTCGCCCAAAACATTCACGCGGCTTTGAACGACGCGCGTTTCGGCATAGCAAAAACCGACAAACCGCAAACCGTCGTCATCGACTACTCTTCGCCCAATCTGGCAAAAGAGATGCACGTCGGCCATCTGCGTTCCAGCATCATCGGCGACAGCATTTCGCGCGTGTTGGAATTTATGGGCAACACCGTCATCCGCCAAAACCACGTCGGCGACTGGGGTACGCAGTTCGGCATGTTGGTCGCTTATTTGGTTGAGCAGCAAAAAGATAATGCCGCGTTTGAGTTGGCGGATTTGGAGCAGTTTTACCGCGCTGCCAAAGTGCGCTTTGACGAAGATGCCGCTTTTGCCGATACCGCGCGCGAATACGTTGTGAAGCTGCAAGGCGGCGATGAAACCGTGTTAGCGTTGTGGAAACAGTTTGTCGATATTTCGCTCTCGCACGCCCAAGCCGTTTACGACACGCTGGGCTTGAAGCTGCGCCCCGAAGACGTGGCGGGGGAATCGAAATACAACGACGATTTGCAGCCCGTGGTCGATGATTTGGTTCAAAAAGGTCTGGCGGTCGAAGACGACGGCGCGAAAGTCGTGTTCTTGGACGAGTTCAAAAACAAAGAAGGCGAACCTGCCGCATTTATCGTGCAAAAACAAGGCGGCGGCTTCCTCTACGCCTCCACCGATTTGGCGTGTCTGCGCTACCGTATAGGCCGTCTGAAAGCTGACCGCCTGCTGTACGTCGTCGACCACCGCCAAGCCCTGCACTTTGAACAACTCTTCACCACTTCACGCAAGGCAGGCTATCTGCCGGAAAATGCAAAAGCCGAGTTCATCGGCTTCGGCACCATGATGGGCAAAGACGGCAAACCGTTCAAAACGCGCAGCGGCGACACCGTGAAACTGGTTGACCTGCTGACCGAAGCCGTCGAGCGCGCCACCGCTTTGGTGAAAGAAAAAAATCCCGAATTAGGCGCAGACGAAGCGGCGAAAATCGGCAAAACCGTCGGCATCGGCGCAGTCAAATATGCCGATTTGAGCAAAAACCGCACCAGCGATTATGTGTTCGACTGGGACGCCATGCTCTCGTTTGAAGGCAACACCGCCCCCTACCTGCAATACGCCTACACCCGCGTGCAAAGCGTGTTCCGCAAAGCCGGCGAATGGGACGCAACCGCGCCAACCGTTTTAACCGAACCGCTGGAAAAACAGCTTGCCGCCGAGCTGCTGAAATTCGAAGACGTGCTGCAAAGCGTGGCGGACACGGCGTATCCGCACTACCTCGCCGCCTACCTCTACCAAACCGCCACCCTTTTCAGCCGCTTTTACGAAGCCTGCCCGATACTCAAAGCCGAAGGTGCAACCCGCAACAGCCGCCTGCAACTGGCGAAGCTCACCGGCGACACGCTGAAACAAGGCTTGGATTTGCTGGGCATTGATGTGTTGGATGTGATGTAAGGCATTTCCGCATAAGCTAAGGTCGTCTGAAAACGGATTTTCAGACGACCTTTTTATCTTCTTTGCCCTTAGGCTATACTGTTGGAAATATTTTCAATTCCGACAATTCTTTATGCCCGATTTCCTCCCCGTCCCGCCAGCCGAACTTTGGCAGGCGACGCTCGAACACCTTCGCCTCTCCCTGATTGCCCTGCTTTGCGCCGTTGCGCTGGCCGTACCGCTGGCCGTATGGCTGGCGGACAAACAGCGTTGGGCGGAAGGTGTTTTGCAAGTGACCAATATCCTGCAAACTATCCCGTCCCTCGCGCTGCTTGGTCTGCTGATTCCCTTTGTCGGTATCGGTTCGCCGCCGGTTTTGATTGCGCTGACGCTCTATGCCCTGTTGCCGATTTTTCAGAACACCTATCTCGGTTTGAGCCAAATCGACCCCGCCATCAAAGAAGCGCACACCGCGTTCGGCTTGTCCCGTTGGCAGGCGTTGTGGCGCATTGAATTGCCGATGGCGCTACCCGCCATGATTTCCGGCATCCGCACCGCGTCCGTATTGATTATCGGCACGGCAACACTCGCCGCGCTCATCGGTGCGGGCGGCTTGGGCAACCTGATTTTGCTCGGCATCGACCGCAACAACATGGCGATGACGTTTACCGGCGCGTTGCTGTCCGCCCTGCTCGCCGTACTGGTCAGCGGCGGCATCGGCATACTGCAAAAGTCCAAGCGCAAAATGCCGATTACCGCCGCCCTGCTTGCCATCCTTATCGCCATCGGTTTGGCACCGATTTTTCAAACGAACCCATCCGCACAAAAAATCACCATCGCAGGCAAGCTCGGCAGCGAACCCGACATCCTCATCAATATGTACAAACAGTTGATTGAAGAAAATAATCCGCGCGCGCAGGTGGCGCTCAAACCCAATTTCGGCAAAACTTCATTTCTGTTTAATGCCTTAAACAGCGGCGAAATCGACATCTACCCCGAATTTACCGGTACCGTCCTTGAAAGTCTGGTCAAAGTTCCTGCCGAACAGCAAAACCGCCGCCTTTCTCCCGAACAGACCTACCAATCGGCCAAAGACCTGCTCGCCCGACAACACCGGCTGACCTTTCTGCCGCCGATGGCATACCAAAACACCTACGCCCTCGCCGTCAGCCAAGACTACGCCGCTGCGCACGACCTGCACAAAATCTCCGACCTCAAACGCGTGCAAAACCAAATCCGCGCCGGATTTACCCTCGAATTTACCGACCGCGCCGACGGCTACAAAGGTTTGCAACAACACGGCATACAGTTTAACCACCTCTCGACGCTCGAACCCGCCCTGCGCTACACCGCCCTGCTAAACGGCAAAATCGACCTCGTCGAAGCCTATTCCACCGACAGCGACCTCAAACAATACCGCCTCGCCGTCCTTTCAGACGACATCGCCCTTTTCCCCTCCTACCAAGGCGCGCCGCTGATGAAAACCGAGTTTGCCGAACAGCATCCCGACATCGTGAACGCATTGAACAAGCTGGCAGGTAAAATCAGCGAAGCCGAAATGACTGAAATGAATTACCGTGTGAAAGTGGGCGGAGAAAAACCGGAGGATGTAGCGCGGGATTATTTGCAGAAAAACGGTTTGATAAACGATAAGGGCAAATGATTCAGGTCGTCTGAAAAACGGTTTTCATTTTATTGAAACGGGTTTTCAGACGACCTCCGAGTTGCAACAAGTCATCAATTAGACTATAGTGGGTTCTCGATCAACATAAACATCAAGGAAATAAGCCATGAGCGGTAAATTAGACCAAATCAGCGGTAATGTAAAAGAAAAAGCCGGAGAACTGTTAGACGATCCCAAACTCCAAGCAGAAGGCGTGATCCAACAAGGCATCGGCAAAGTCAAAGAAGTTGCCGCCGACATTGAGGAAAAAGCAAGCGACGTATTGAAAAAAGGCAAAGAAGAAGCAGAACATCTGGTTAGCGAAGCAAAAGAAAAAGCCGAGAACCTGATTGACAACATCAAAAGCAAGTTCTAATCCATCGTTGTCGTAAACTATGTCAAAAGGCCGTTTGAAACACGATTTCAGACGGCCTTTATTTCAATCAACATAACAACGGCGCAGCCACCCTAAAATCGCCTGTTCACCACCTAATCAAACTTTCAGACGACCCCGCCGAATAAGTTGGATAGATGAATCCAATGCTTTAACGGTTTTGCCGAATCCCGACTCGAAATACACATCGCTCAACCCTCAACAGGAGAAGCACCTTGCCTTCCGCCAAACTCATCCAAAAGCTCAAACCCGCCCTGCAAAACCCGCTTCCGCCCGAACAAGACGGCATCTTGTTGTGCCTTAATTCCGACAGCGTAACGGGCGACAACGCCAAATACATGAACATGTACAACCGCCTCGCCCGTTGGTACGATTTCGGCGAACGCTGGATAGCTCGCCTCAGATACGGCAACAGCATCAACGAAATGCGGCGCAGCCTGATGGGCGAACTGGAATGGCGGCAGGATTGCACCGCACTCTACGTCTCCATCGGCACAGGCGTCGATTTGAACCACCTGCCCGCCAGCATCGACCCCGCCGCGCTGGACTTGACCGGCGCCGACCTGTCGCTCGGCATGTTGGCACGCTGCCGCAACGTATGGCGGAAAAAAGCGGCGGGCTTGGACTTGGTACACTGCAACGCCGAAGACTTACCTTTTGCCGACAATATGTTCGACGTCGTATTCCATGTGGGCGGCATCAATTTTTTCAGCGACAAACAAAAAGCCGTCAACGAAATGCTGCGCGTCGCCAAGCCCGGTACCAAAATCATGATCGCAGACGAAACCACCGATTTCATCCAACAACAATACAAAAAAAACCTATTCACGCGGAACTACTTCCAAGACACTGATTTCGACCTGACACAAATCGAAAACTGCATTCCCGAAACCGTACAGGAAAAGAAAACGCGGCTGTTATGGGACAACCGCTTTTACTGCATCACTTTCCGCAAACCTGTTTGAAACAGCCGCCGCGTTTGCTTTTTCAGACGACCTCGAAATCTGAAAAGGTCGTCTGAAAAATAAAAAGCAGCCTGCACTCGTTACAAAAAGTGCAGGCTGCTTTTACGCTTTCAGGTAGCCCTCTTCAGACGACCTTAATGCAGATTTGCTTTAAAGAACTGCTCAAACTTATCAAACGGAATCTTGCCTCGGGTGTTGTCATACAAATCCGTGTGGTTCGCACTTGGCACGATGTACAGCTCTTTGTTTTTGCTGCCCAGAGATTTGAATGGATTGGAGAACTGACGGTGGAAGATTGGGAGGGTAAAAACTATTTAAAAAATTAGCAATATTCACTTTTAATACTATTTCAAAATAAAAATTTGTTACAATGACAGAGTAGCCATTTTAATTAAATTAAATCAATGAATATAACCAGAAGGTCAATATAATGGAAGTACAAGATTGGGGCGGCGGTTTAACTCAACATGAGGTTGAGGCCATTGAAAAAATCAAGCAGGCTTTTCAAGCTTCTGAAAATAACAAGAAAGTAAAAGGACAGGGATTTGACACATTAAAATCCCTGAAATCTATTTTCCCTTGGAAAGGATACTCAGGTTTTCGCTTCGCAAATATAAAAGAACGTAAAGAAGGTGAATTTGATTTGGTTATTGTTACCCATTGCAATGTGTTGATTATTGAGTTGAAACATTGGAATGGAACAATTATTTGCTGTCAAGATAAATGGTATTTAAACGATAAAGATATGGGTCGTTCGCCCGTTTCTATTACACGAAACAAACAATTTATGCTAGAAAAGAAATTGGATAAATTCAAACAACAATTTACCAATAAAGGATTTCGCCCGCAGGTTCATTTTTTAGTTGTGATGACAGGTAATACAGATTTTAGCCAACTGCCAGACAATGAAAAATTGCACGTTGTAACATTAACTGAATTTTTGCAATTAAAAGATGAAAAGCAATTCAACGAACGTTTCCGTCCGCATCCTGATAGCAAAACTTTAAATCAGGATTTTGAATTATTTGATAAAAAAATCTTTAGTAGCAACACAGTCAAACCGAAAAATATCAACATTGGCGGATATTATGCAGAAGACGATGCTATTTTTTCCCATCCCCAACATATCTATCAAGAATATCTAGCTCAAACCGAAAACAAAAAGCACCAAGATCAAGCCTTATTGCGCCGTTGGGATTTCACTAAAATCAACTGTCCCGAAGCTCAAACACCTGACGGGCGTTATCGCCTAGTCAGCCGTGAATACGATGTATTGAACCATATTAAATTACAAAATAAAGACTTGTATCACACATGCTTGAATTACAAATCTACGCCGCAAAAAGGCGAAATTACGGCGGAACATATTG
>CALDNV010000166.1:0-9383 GCA_937914605.1 uncultured Neisseria sp. | reverse complement strand
GTACTGTCTGCGGCTTCGTCGCCTTGTCCTGATTTAAATTTAATCCACTATATTCATTCCGCCAAACCGTTCAGCCTTTCGGATAAAACCGCACCACATTTTCCCCCTCGGGCAGCGTCAGTTTCTTCACGGCATGGCCGTACACGGTTTCGAGCGTGACGGTCAGACCGCCTTCGGTTTCGAAAATCTTATTCACAAACGCTTCAGCCGCTTGGGTATCGCTGAATTTCAAGGTGTGCCACAAGCCCAAGGTTTCCATGTCCTGCCGGAACGTCGCCGCCTTGCGGTAACTCAATTCGAGCTTGGCGGTATCGGTAACGGGGTCGTAGAAACCGTTGTCGGCAAGCATGTCGCCGAGGTCGTGCATATCGATTAAGGTCGGCGTTTCACACGCTATCCCCGAGCTTTTCAGACGACCTGTCAGCTCGGTCAGGCTGTCGCGGCCGAAATGGGTGAAAAATAATAAACCGTCTGTTTTCAAAGCGTTTGCCCAGTTTTTGAGGACGGGCAGGATTTCGTCCGCGCGGGGCAGGCTGAGGTTCGCCCACAACATATCGGCACAGGCTTCGGGCAGCGGGGCGGTCAGGGCTTGGCAGTGTTGCGGAACGGTTTTGCCGATGAGTTTTTGCCAAAAACCGCTTTTGCGCGCGGCTGCGGCGGTTTGGAGGAAGTCGGCGCGCGGGTCGTATTCTTCGAATACCGCATTCGGATAACGCGCGGCAAGTAGGCTGCGGCTGATGTCCGCGTCCGCACCGACCAGCAGGATGCGCTTGGGCGCGTTGCGGACGATTTGCAGCCGCTCGTCGGTGTCTTGGGCGAGATGGCGGTGGATTTGCCAGCGTTTGTCTTGGGGGTTCATGTTTCAGACGACCTTTTTCTTCTTTTTGAAGGGTGGGTTTGCGTGCCGCCATTTAGGGTGTACAAGAATGGCGGTATGGATTTCTTTTAATTTCAATTGACTATATTAAAAAACAGTAACCGCTGCGCTCGGTTACCTGCTTCCTCTTCTTTCCTGCGGGAGGGGATGGCTCTATTTTATTCCGTACATCCAAAACCACCCCCATCCTAACCTTCCCCCGCCAGACGGGGGAAGGGATAAGGCTGTCGTTGCGGTAGCGTGGCGTCGTTCCTGCTGACGGATCTCACACTCTGAAGCCTCGTCATTCTTTAAGTTTTGGATTCACGCCTGAACGGCAACAACAGCAAAAGGTTTTTCAGACGACCTTTTCGACAAAGCCGCGGTAGCGTTCGGCAAATTCGTCGGCATGGCTCAAAAACGGGGCGTGTGCCGCTTTTTCCATCAAGACCAATTCGCTGTCCGCCAGATGGCGGTTGAGGTATTCGCCCATGCGCGGCGGGGTGATGGCGTCTTTTTGTCCGAACACCAGAAGCGACGGGGCTTGGATGCTCGAAAGCAGCGGGCGGGCATCGGCTTGGTTGACAGCATCCAACGCAGCTTGCAGGGCGGGCGGTGCGCCGTGGCGGGAGAGGTCGGGCAGGATGTTGCCGATGATTTCGGCAGCGTTTGGTGTATGCAGCAACTGTAATTGTAGAAACTGTTTGATATGTTTGGCATAATCCTGCCGGAACGCGCCGACCATTTTGCCCAAAGCGGGATTGGACAGGCCTTCGGGGTAGTCCGCGTCGGCGGTCAGGCGGGCGAAACTTGCGGTCAGGCAGAGCGAACGGACTTTGTCGGGATGGCGTGCGGCAAGATGGAGCGCGACCAGGCCGCCGAGCGACCAGCCGAGGATGTGGGCGGGCGTGTCGATTTGTGCGGCGAAGGTTTCGGCAATCGCGGCAATGTCGAAAGGTTCGGCAAAGGGCGCGTCGCCGTGTCCGGGCAGGTCGAGGGCGCGGATGTCCCAATCGGCAGGCAGGCGCGGGATGAGGTCGTCGAAGACGTGGCGGTTCGCTGCCCAGCCGTGTATCAGATAAACTTTTTTGGCGGAGTGCGGCATGGCTGTTTTCTCTATGGATGTGTTTTCTTGGTGGCGCAATGCGGGATGGTGGCACAAAAGCCGTTGCGTATTATGCCACGCCTTGGTTTCCGCGTGCGAAACCCGGCCGTATGGCGGTTTTTGCGGCGGTTGCGCGGCGGACTTGGAAGAGTTTTTTACGGATGCGGCAAACAGTTGTCCCTTGTGTTTCCGCACTATACAGGGCGGGGCGGTGTGCGGTGGCTGTCAGAAGAAGCCGCCGGCATTTGAGCGGATGTGGGCTTCGCTGTATTATGAGCCGCCCGTCAGCAGTATGATACGTGCGTTGAAGCATTTGGCAGACCTCGGCATGAGCCGTCCGCTGGCGGAACTGATGCGCCGCCATGCGCCCGACTGGCTGGAAGCGGAGCATTTTGATTTTGTGCTGTCCGTGCCGTTGAGCAAAGAAAGGCGGCTGCACCGCGGCTTCAACCAAAGCGAGGAATTGGCGGATATTCTGTCCGAACATTACGGCTGGACGCTGCTGCCGCGACGGACCGTTTTCAGACGACATCGCGAGCCGCAAAGCACGCTGAAAAGCGCAGACAGGGTGCGCAACATAAAAAATGCTTTTGAAATCAATGGTCATATCTCGAAAAACTGTAATATTTTGTTAATCGATGATGTGTTCACCACCGGCTCGACGCTGGACGAATTGGCGCGGACGCTGAAAAAATCAGGCGCAGGCAAGATTTTTTGCTGGAGTTTGGCGCGTCCGCCAATGAAAAAATAGCTAAAGTTTTTGACACCTACGGAACAATTCGGCATTATGCCGCTCAATAAGTGATTGATTTATATGTTTACCATAGTTTTGTACCAACCCGAAATCCCGCCCAATACGGGCAATATCATCCGATTGTGCGCCAACACCGGAGCCGATTTACATCTGGTCAAGCCGCTCGGTTTTCCGCTGGATTCGGCAAAAATGAAACGCGCAGGTTTGGATTATCACGAGTTTGTAAAACTGACGGTACACGAGAATTTCGAAGATTGTCTCAAAGCCTTGGAAGGCCGCCGTATTTTCGCGTTGACCACCAAAGGCAAAACCCGTCCCGACGAAGTTTCTTTTGTTGAGGGCGATGTCTTTTTGTTCGGCCCCGAGACACGCGGCCTGCCCGCCGAAATCCTCAACGCCCTGCCCGAAGGGCAAAAGCTGCGTCTGCCCATGAAGCCCGGCAGCCGGAGCATGAATCTTTCCAACACCGTCGCCGTGATTCTGTTTGAAGCATGGCGGCAAAACGGTTACGCAGGCGGTGTATAACATCCGCAAGGGAGTCTCCCTGAGCCGTTTGACAAAAACCAAGGCGATACTGTTTAACAGCTTGGTTTTTGTCAAACCGCCAATACGTCGTCTGAAACCGCTTGGGAGTCATCCCGTCGCGTTATCAACTCTAGAACGGACTACGTTTTGACTTTATCTAAAACCACCCTTTTCTCCACCCTGACTGCCGTTGCAATCAGCATCCTTTCCATTCATTCTGCCTCAGCCGACTCCATCGTCCGCGCCGAGAAGCTGAGTTCCTCAGCCAACCGCAGCTACAAAGTCGCCGGCAAACGCTACACGCCGATGACCAAAGTATCCAACTTCAGCCAAACCGGCAACGCCTCATGGTACGGCAGCCAGTTCCACGGCCGTAAAACTTCCAGCGGCGAGCGTTACAACATGAATGCCCTGACCGCCGCCCACAAAACCCTCCCCATTCCCAGCTACGCCCGTGTGACCAACACCAAAAACGGTAAAAGCGTCATCGTCCGCGTCAACGACCGCGGTCCTTTCCACGGCAACCGCGTAATCGACGTTTCCAAAGCCGCCGCCCAACAATTAGGTTTCATCAACCAAGGCACGGCACACGTCAAAGTCGAGCAAATCGTTCCGGGTCAAAGCGCACAAGCCTACAATGGCCAAGACATTTTCGTCGATTTGAAATCCTTCGGTACCGAGCGCGAAGCGCAAGCCTATATGAACCAAGCTGTGTCCAACCTTTCTTACGGCAAAATGAATCCGAAAGTTTCCATGGAGAAACGCGACTACGCATACGTCGTCAAAATGGGCCCGTTCACCTCGCAAGAGCGTGCCGCCGAAGCCGAAGCCAAAGCACGCGGTCTGATTCAGGCAGCTTCGCTGTCCCTCTAAGCCGTATCCGTGTTTTCAGACGACCTGTTGCAAGACAGGTCGTTTTGTATTGAATCCTCCGTATAAAGCTGTCGTATCCTTGCACCCTTTCCCTTATAATCCCACGCTTCTCAACCAAAGGAATCCCCACCATGTCCCTCCCACCTTGCCCGCAATGCCAATCCGAATACACCTACGAAGATGGTAGCCAATACATCTGTCCCGAATGCGCGTTTGAATGGACAGAAAACGACGGCGAAGCCGCCGAAGAAACCCTGAGTGTCAAAGATGCCAACGGCGCCGTGTTGCAAGACGGCGACACCGTTGTCCTGATTAAAGACCTCAAAGTCAAAGGCAGCTCCATGGTTATCAAGCAAGGAACCAAGGTAAAAGGCATACGCCTGCAAGAAGGCGACCATAATATCGGTTGCAAAATCGACGGCAGCGCGATGAATTTGAAATCAGAGTTTGTCAAAAAGGCATGATGTTGGTATAATTGCCTGCTGGTGGGTCGCTAGGCCGACCTGAAAACCGTTTGTAAAGCTACTTGTCTCCGTAAGGGTTGCTTTCAAACGGTTTTCGCCTTTTTTCGGCAGGGGGAAATAGGCGTTGCACAAATTGACGGCAGCGATATTTCGTCCGCCACATCAAACAAAGGTCGTCTGAAACCTGTTTTCGGTTTCAGACGACCTTTTTCATGGTGCGGCAAAATGGCTGTGTTGAATCAAAACGCATCCGTAGGCATTTTGCCGTATCGGGATTTTTCGTTATCGGACTGTTTGCCCGATTTGGTTTAGTCCAACAACGCGTCCACAAACGCGCGTGCGTTAAACGGGCGCAAATCGTCTATGCCTTCGCCCACGCCGATGTAGCGGACGGGGACGGGGCGATCGGAGGCAAGCGCGGCGAGGATGCCGCCTTTTGCCGTACCGTCGAGTTTGGTGACGATTAAGCCGGTCAGTCCCAACGCTTCGTCAAAGGCTTTGACTTGGTTGACGGCGTTTTGCCCGATGTTGGCATCGAGGACGACGATGATTTCGTGCGGCGCGTCGGGCATCGCTTTTTGCAGCACGCGTTTCACTTTTTTGATTTCTTCCATCAAATGAAGCTGCGTGGGCAGGCGGCCGGCGGTGTCGGCAAGTACGATGTCGATGCCGCGCGCTTTGGCGGCTTGGACGGCATCGAAGCAGACGGCGGCGGAATCGCCCGTGGTTTGGGAGATGACGGTTACGTTGTTGCGTTCGCCCCATGCCTGAAGCTGCTCGCGGGCGGCGGCGCGGAAGGTGTCGCCGGCGGCAAGCAGTACGGATTTGCCCTGCGCTTGGAAATATTTGGCGAGTTTGCCGATGGAGGTGGTTTTACCCGCGCCGTTGATGCCCGCAAGCATGATGACGAACGGCTCTTTCGTTTCGGGCAAGACCAATGGTTTTTCCAACGGCTTAATCAGGTCGTACAAGGCTTCTTTCAACGCGCCGCGCAATTCGTTGCCGTCTTTCAGCCCTTTGAGGCTGACGCGGTTGCGCACGTCTTTCATCAGGTATTCCGTCGCTTCTATGCCCATGTCGCTGGTAATCAACACGGTTTCCAGCTCTTCGTACAAATCTTCGTCGATTTGCCCGCCGCCGAACACGCCCGCCAGCGATTTCGCCATTTTGTCGCGCGATTTGGTCAAACCTTGTTTCAAACGCGCCGCCCAGCCGAGTTTGGGTTCGGTTTCAGACGGTTCGGAGGTTTCAGACGACGTTGCGACGGCTGTATTTTCAAGGGTTTGCACGGAATGTCCTTCGGATATTGCAGGCACGGCTTCAGCTTGGATTTCTACGGTTTCGACAGCTTCTACGGTTTCAGACGACCCGTCGCTGACCGCTTCATGGACGTGTTCTACCGCGGCGGAAACATTTTCGGCAACGGTTTCGTGAGCGGCTTCAACACGCTCTTCTACCTGTTCGACCGTTTCAGACGACGTTTCGCTGACGTGTCCGACCGTTTCGGAAACATGTTCAACTACGGTCTCGCGGATTTCTTCGGCGCGCTCTTTTGCGTTTTCTACCGCCGTTTCGACTGCCTCCGTCAGCTCTTCCGCTTTTTCGCCGATGTTTTCCTGAACCGTTTCAAGCGTTTGCGAAACGGCAGTTTCGGCGCGTTCTACGGCTTCGGCGGCGGTTTCCTGAATGCGGGTTTCTTCTTGAGCGGGCGTTTCCTGTTTTTTCTTGCGGCGGAAGAAGCTGAACATTGAATTTTCCTTTTAATTTTAGAAACTTGAAATAGGGCGTATTGTAGCGTATTTTGCGCGGCAAGGTCGTCTGAAAACGTGATAATCGAATAAGGTTTGCTGACGTGTTCCGAGGATGGAAGTACAATACCCGTCTTCTCGGTTTTTGCTATTCGGGGCGCCGCATCGTTCCCAAGTGGAATAAGGTTGTTTTACTCCGTATCGTTCTGATTTTTAAAAGGTAAGCCAAAATGAAAAGAATATTTTTTACCATCCTGTTTTTGTCTACGGCTGCCTATGCCAGCCACACCTATTCATCGGACAATTTGACTTGCACATACCAAGATTTGACCGCCCCAAACAGCCAACCGCAAACAACGGCTTGCAGCAGCCTGGCTTGGGAAAGCGCACAAGTCTATGATGAAAAACGCGGCGGTTATATCGCGGGGAACGGGGAAGAGTACAAATTGAAAAATGGAAAAACGATTGTTTTTTCGTATGAAGCCTTTATGAAAACGAAAGAATCCAACCCGACAGGCGGCAAATGGACTCATTCGACCAAACTGATGAATAACAATACTTACACCACCTCCGAGCGTACATTCAAAGGCAAAAGCTGGACCTGCTACCGCTCGGAAAAAGAAGAATTATGCGTAGATGCCCCAAGCCTTTACGCCATCTTATCGGCTGTTAATTAAATCTCCTCTGCTTTGGGCTTTGCCTAATATATCGATAATTTAGAAAGGTCGTCTGAAACCGGATTTCCAGTTTCAGACGACCTTTTGTTTACCGTTACGCCCTCCAGCATCTATATCCTTTGCCCCGCGCTTTTGTTAACCTTTAAAGATTATAGTGGATTAACTTTAAACCAGCACGGCGTTGCCTCGCCTTGCTGTACTATCTGTACTGTCTGCGGCATCGTCGCCTTGTCCTGATTTAAAGTTAATCCACTATATATTCGGACGGAGGCTGACAGCTTGCCGATTCCGGATAAACCTGCCCAACCCATTGCCGTTTCCGTGCGGGCGGAAGGGATGGAAAGCCAAGCATCAAAACAATATCCCCATACAGTCTTTTTAAAAAAGGTCGTCTGAAAATACGGCATATATTTTCACCGAGCAACGACCTTATCGGGAAATGCGAACTTGCCGAACATCCCGTTTATGTATATGATAACGAACACCGTGCCGGTGTAGCTCAGTCGGTAGAGCAGCGCATTCGTAACGCGAAGGTCGGGGGTTCGATTCCCTTCTCCGGCACCAGATTGGATAAAGAAAGGTCGTCTGAAAACTTGTTTTTGGGTTTTCAGACGACCTTTCTTTATCTTGGCGTTTGCTCAAGGCTAAGGACTTGGAAAGTGACTTTTAGGATAGAAAAAACACCTTCTTTGCTTTTAGGATAAATTTCTGAACCTTCAAGAAAATTTTCATTAACTTGATTCATCCAATTATGCCAGTTAGAAATTTCGTAAGTTTTAAAATGTGGATCCTCTGTAGTGCTGTAGTCCATTAACATTACGGTAATTACATCTGTATTTGTAGCAAGAAGACCAGGACTATTTTGCGGAATCTCACGCAAAGATTGAATATTAAATAATCGAGCAAAATCTTTGCTATCAGTACGATTTTTATTAATATCGTCCATTAAACTCGGATAGAAGCAGAAGATAAATACACCTGTAATGCGAAGCAAGGCATATTGCCAGATTACCTTATCCTTATTCAGTCCACCACTTAAAGAATGGTATATTTCTAAAAATCGGACTAATCGTTCTGTTTCTCTAAGCGATAAACCGTTCCGTTCTATCATATCGCTGATGAAATTCAAGATTATCCTTTGCCCAATTAAACCTTGTAATTCACTAGCCATACGGCTGTTTCGTATCAACTGTTTGAAATATTCAACTGAAACCAAAGCCCGTTCTTCCTCAAACCGAGCCACAATCTTGTCCGGCAAGGCAAAGCTGTACTTCAAAAATTTATCCAAATATTTTTGCGCATCTACTTCCATCCCATACCGATGATTAATCGCCGCGCGCAGTTGCTTGGTGTTCGTCACCAGTACGACTTTGACGTTTTCGACATCAAAGACATGCTTGATAACCTCCAGCATATCGACGGCGTAATCGGGGCGGCAGCGGTCGAGTTCGTCGATAAACAGGATAATCGGTTTGTCTGCTGCCAATTCTTTCAGGCAGGCTTTGAGCGTTTCCAGATTTTTTTCCGCTTCGATTTGCTCTTTCAACAAGGCTTCGACGGTTGCATCGATAGTTGCATCAATGGAATGGCTGGCAAGTATGGTGGCAGCACCAGCTACGGTTGCCGCCGCATTTTTTGCTTCTTGCTCATCATTTATAATTTGGCTCATTCCTTCCGCTAAATCTTCCATATTTTGCTTTAGGACATGACCAACCGCTGCCTTAGCAACGGTTTTCATCACGAATCCTGCGGCTTTCGCGACTTTCTTCGTAATATTTTTGCGCTGTTCAGACGGCTGCTCGCCGGTATCTTCAGGCGTACATGCTTTAATGATTTCGGCAAGCAATGCCAGCAGAGGCTCTCCGCTGTGGTCTGAACGGAAGGCGTCGATATAGACGGGCTGATAATTGGAATACTGCTCCTGCATGAGCCGAATCAGTTTTTGGCAAAATTCGGTTTTGCCCGTTCCCCAGCCGCCGTCGATGACCATAGGGGAAAGGTCGATGGGCGAGGTAAGTAGCCTGATGATGTTTTCGGCAATAGGCTTACGCTTGAATTCGTCTTGTGTATCGAAAGTGGGTTTTTCTAAAGTTTGGGTTTCCATGCTATCCCTTTGTTTAATCATAAATTCAAATAAGAATACCCGCATCGTCATTCCCGCGCAGGCGGGAATCCAGACCGCAATCATTCAGAAATGTTTAGAGATTACCGTAATTTTAAACTTCTGGATTCCCGCCTGCGCGGGAATGACGGCATAGGTATGTCTTGGTTTAATCATATGGATATGTTCTGATATTTAAAAGGTCGTCTGAAACCTGATTTTCGGTTTCAGACGACCTTGGATTCGGATTTCAAGTGCAACACTAGGGTACCAGTGGTTG
>CALDNV010000165.1:0-9388 GCA_937914605.1 uncultured Neisseria sp. | reverse complement strand
TCCTGCGGACGGATTTCAAACGCTGCGCGCTGGTTGAGGTAGGAGGACAGCGGCAGGGAGGAATCGGTGGAGGTGGCGGTGATTTCGACGCGGTAGGCGGTGTTGGCGGCTTCGGAGGCGGTGAAGGATTTGACGGAGAGGGACGGGGAGAATCGGGCGAAGGTGAGGTGGTAGGATTGGCGGGCAGTCATGATAACACTAAGATGAATTTATGATGAACGCCTGAAATATACCATAACCATAATGACAAATATATTTGTTAAGATAAATGGCATAAATTCCACCTGAACGGCAAGAAAAATACCATGATGTTAAACTCCCTCCATGTATACACATATATATGTATACAGTTATAATTCAAAGCTGTACTGTATCTCAGACCCATTCCATGAAAAAAATCCTCGTTACCGGCGGCGCGGGCTTTATCGGCTCGGCAGTTGTCCGCCACATCATCCAAAATACCCAAGATTCCGTCATCAACCTCGACAAGTTAACTTACGCGGGCAATCTAGAATCACTGACCGACGTAGCCGAAAGTCCCCGTTACGCTTTTGAGCAAGTGGACATTTGCAATCGTGCCGAACTTGACCGTGTGTTTGCACAACACCAGCCCGATGCCGTCATGCACTTGGCAGCGGAAAGCCATGTTGACCGCTCTATCGATTCAGCAGGCGAGTTTATCCAAACCAACATCGTCGGCACGTTCAATCTGCTTGAAGCTGCGCGTGCCTATTGGCAGCAAATGTCGTCTGAAAAACGCGAAGCTTTCCGTTTTCACCATATTTCCACCGACGAAGTCTATGGTGATTTGCACGGTACGGACGATTTGTTTACCGAAACTACGCCCTACGCCCCGTCCAGCCCCTATTCCGCTTCCAAGGCTTCCAGCGACCATCTCGTGCGTGCATGGCTGCGCACTTACGGCCTGCCGACCATCGTAACCAACTGTTCAAACAACTACGGTCCGTACCACTTCCCTGAAAAACTCATTCCATTGATGATTCTGAACGCGCTCGACGGCAAACCATTGCCCGTGTACGGCGACGGGATGCAAATCCGCGACTGGCTGTTTGTCGAAGACCACGCCCGCGCGCTGTATCAGGTTGTTACCGAAGGCGTCGTCGGCGAAACCTACAATATCGGCGGACACAATGAAAAAGCCAATATCGAAGTGGTCAAAACCATCTGTACCCTGCTGGAAGAACTCGTTCCCGAAAAACCAGCCGGTGTGGCGCGCTACGAAGATTTGATTACCTTCGTGCAAGACCGCCCCGGCCATGACGTGCGCTACGCCATCGATGCCGCCAAAATCGGCAGGGAACTGGGCTGGAAACCGCAGGAAACGTTCGAATCCGGCATCCGCAAAACAGTGCAATGGTATTTGAACAATAAAACTTGGTGGCAAAATGTATTGAACGGCAGCTACCGTTTGGAACGTCTGGGCAAGCTGTAAACCATACCTGCCCTATATTGCAAACAACAGGCATCATCGAAAAAGGTATTTCCATGCATTCTCTGTCCCGCATAGTCTTATCGGCAACTTTGACCTCAGCCTTGTTCGTCTCTATGCCAGTTCTGGCAAAAGAAACGCGACATCATGCCGCACAAACGACTGTTAAAAAGATGACAAAAGCCGATGGCAGCACTATTGAGCGGGCAGTTGTCATCATTGAAGACGACACTATGCGCGGCATTGGCGCCGAAAACCGCTGGATTGCAGAAAATATGCCAGGATACCGCAAAGTCGGACAAGCCTTGTTGCAGCAAAACGGCGGCGTCTATGACCGTATTGATGTGCAAAATGAAGCAGGCGACATCCGTTCCGTTTACTTCGATATCAAAAGCTTCTTTGGTATGGTAAACGGCAAGCCTCTTTAAAACCAAAGGTCGTCTGAAAACATTAGCCATGCACAAACTATGTTTTCAGACGACCTTAAAATCCATTTCACACATTTTGCTGATTTCAACAATCAGACCAACAAAGGACCCCCATGAAAGGCATTATCCTTGCCGGCGGCAGCGGCACGCGCCTCTACCCCATCACACGCGGCGTATCCAAACAGCTCCTGCCCGTGTACGACAAACCCATGATTTACTATCCCCTGTCCGTATTGATGTTAGCGGGAATACGCGAAATCTTGGTCATCACCACCCCCGAAGACAATCCCTCTTTCAGACGACTGCTCGGCGACGGCAGCGATTTCGGCATCTCCATCAGCTACGCCGAACAACCCAGCCCCGATGGCTTGGCGCAAGCATTCATTATCGGCGAAGAGTTTATCGGCAACGACAACGTCTGCTTGGTTTTGGGCGACAATATTTTCTATGGTCAGTCGTTTACCCAAACCCTGAAACAAGCTGCCTCCAAAAAACACGGCGCCACCGTGTTCGGCTACCAAGTCAAAGACCCCGAACGTTTCGGCGTCGTCGAATTTGACGAAAACTTCAATGCTTTATCCATCGAAGAAAAACCGAAACAGCCCAAATCCGACTGGGCGGTAACGGGCTTATATTTCTACGACAACCGCGTCGTAGAATTTGCCAAACAAGTCAAACCCTCCGCACGCGGCGAACTCGAAATCAGCACGCTCAACCAAATGTATCTTGACGACGGTTCATTATCCGTCCAGCTTTTAGGACGCGGCTTTGCATGGTTGGACACCGGTACGCACGAAAGCCTGCACGAGGCCGCCTCATTCGTCCAAACCGTGCAAAACATCCAAGACCTGCAAGTCGCCTGCCTCGAAGAAATCGCTTGGCGCAACGGCTGGCTTTCAGACGAGCGCTTGGAAGAACTCGCCCGCCCGATGGCAAAAAACCAATACGGTCAATACCTGTTACGTTTGTTGGCGAGCATAAACCGCTAAGCTCAAACCTATTGTATTCATAGCATCAAACGTAGTTTTCTTGATTCGTTCAAGTGGAATTGAAAATATGAAAATCATTGATACCACCATTCCCGAAGTCAAACTTTTAGAACCGCAAGTCTTCGGCGACGCGCGCGGCTTCTTCATGGAAACTTTCCGCGACGAATGGTTTAAGGCCAACGTCTGCGACCGCACCTTCGTGCAGGAAAACCATTCCAAATCAGGCAAAGACGTATTGCGCGGCCTGCATTACCAAACCGAAAACACGCAAGGCAAACTCGTCCGTGTCGTTGTCGGCGAAGTGTTCGACGTTGCCGTCGATATGCGCAAAGGTTCTCCGACTTTCGGCAAATGGGCGGGCGAAATCCTGTCGGCTGAAAACAAACGCCAGCTTTGGGTACCCGAAGGTTTCGCACACGGCTTTTACGTTTTGAGCGATGAAGCCGAATTCGTTTACAAATGCACGGACTATTACAACCCGAAAGCCGAACATTCGCTGATTTGGAACGACCCGACCGTCGGCATCGAATGGCCGCTGCAAGGCGAACCCAACCTGTCGCCCAAAGACTTGGCAGGTAAAATCTTGGCAGAAGCCGCAACCTTTTAAGGTCGTCTGAAAACGATTGCAGGCGGTTATCCCATTTGCCCTTATGCGGCAGAATCAGGATAATGCGCCTGCATCGATTATTTTCAAACCCAAACGGCAAACACCATGAATTTTTACGATTTACTGATTTCTCCGTTCGCAGAGTTCGATTTCATGCGTTATGCGCTGGCATCGATATTCTGTTTGGCACTCAGTGCCGCACCTGTCGGCGTTTTCCTCGTGATGCGCCGTATGAGCCTGGTTGGAGACGCATTAAGTCACGCCGTTTTGCCCGGAGCCGCGATAGGTTATATTTTCGCCGGTTTGAGCCTGCCGGCAATGAGCATAGGCGGCTTTGTTGCCGGCATGCTGATGGCTCTTTTGGCAGGATTAGTCAGCCGTTTTACCACTTTGAAAGAGGATGCCAACTTTGCCGCATTTTATTTGAGCAGTCTGGCAATCGGCGTCATCTTGGTCAGCAAACAAAAGGACGGCAGCGTAGATTTACTGCATTTGCTGTTCGGTTCCGTCTTGGCAGTGGACATCCCTGCATTACAACTGATTGCCATCGCCGCCAGCATAACGATTACCGCTTTGGCAATCATCTACCGCCCCTTAGTCTTGGAAAGCATAGACCCTCTGTTCCTAAAAGCCGTTGGCGGGAAAGGCGGCTTTTGGCATGTTGTGTTTCTGGTGTTGGTGGTTATGAACCTAGTTGCCGGCTTTCAAGCACTCGGCACGCTGATGTCGGTCGGACTGATGATGTTGCCCGCCATTACCGCCCGCTTGTGGGCAAAAAATATGGGGATGTTGATTTTATTGTCAGTCTTGCTGGCACTCTTCTGCGGCTTTGCGGGCCTGCTGTTTTCGTATCACGTCGAAATACCGTCCGGCCCCGCCATTATTTTGTGTTGCGGCGTCTTATACACCCTGTCCGTCATCTTCGGCAGCGAAGGCGGCATAGTGACCAAATGGATACGCGGCAAAAAACACCGCACTGCTTGACGGCAGGCCATACCCCCAAAACCAATCAAACCGTCAATCCATTGTTCCTGACTCGGTTTCATTGCCCAACTGAAAAAAAGGTCGTCTGAAAACCATCCCCTCAGTTTTCAGACGACCTTTTGCCATGAATCACACTCCAACGCCCTTATCCTCCGATTCCGGTAGAAAATTCGATTATTCCCGTCCCAGCCTTGAATTTCATGTAAAAAATAGTAATAATAAGCCCTTTTCCAGCAGACCATACTGCCCGACCAACTCCCCTCAAGAAAGCACGAAACATGGCGTTAATCGTACATAAATACGGCGGCACATCAGTAGGCTCGCCCGAACGCATTAAAAACGTAGCCAAACGTGTCGCCAAAGCCCGCGCCGAAGGACACGACATCGTTGTCGTCGTATCCGCCATGAGCGGCGAAACCAACCGCCTGGTTGCGCTGGCGCACGAAATGCAGGAGCATCCCGATCCGCGCGAGCTGGACGTAGTCTTGTCCACCGGCGAGCAAGTGACCATCGGCCTTTTGGCAATGGCATTGAAAGACATCGGCGTGGATGCCAAGAGCTACACCGGCTGGCAGGTCGCCCTCAAAACCGATACTTCCCACACCAAAGCCCGCATCGAAAGCATCGATGACGAAAAAATGCGCGCCGACCTCGCCGAAGGCAAAGTCGTCATCGTCGCCGGCTTCCAAGGCATCAGCAGCGAAGGCGATATTTCCACACTCGGACGTGGCGGTTCCGACACCTCCGCCGTTGCGCTTGCCGCAGCCCTCAAAGCGGACGAATGCCAAATCTATACCGACGTAGACGGCGTTTACACCACCGACCCCCGCGTCGTGCCTGAAGCGCGCCGCATGGATACGGTTACATTTGAAGAAATGATCGAACTGGCAAGCCTCGGTTCGAAAGTTTTGCAAATCCGTTCAGTAGAATTCGCCGGAAAATACAAAGTGCGCCTGCGCGTACTGAGCAGCCTGCAAGACGGCGGCAACGGCACCTTAATTACCTTTGAAGAGGACGACAACATGGAAAGAGCTGCCGTAACCGGTATCGCATTCGATAAAAACCAAGCCCGCATCAACGTGCGCGGCGTACCCGACAAACCCGGCGTCGCCTATCAGATTTTAGGCGCGGTTGCCGATGCCAATATCGAAGTCGACATGATCATCCAAAATGTCGGCAGCGAAGGCACTACCGATTTCTCCTTCACCGTACCGCGCGGCGAGTACAAACAAACCATCGAAATCCTGACCAAACTGCAAGACAGCATCGGCGCAGCCGCCATCGACGGCGACGACACCGTGTGCAAAGTCTCCGCAGTCGGCTTGGGTATGCGTTCGCACGTCGGCGTTGCTGCCAAAATCTTTCGCACCCTCGCCGAAGAAGGCATCAACATCCAAATGATTTCCACCTCAGAAATCAAAGTTTCCGTCTTGATTGACGAGAAATACATGGAACTCGCCACCCGCGTCCTGCATAAAGCGTTTGATCTGGGTTAATCAGGTTATATGCTTGAAAGGTCGTCTGAAATTTTATTTTCAGACGACCTTTTTTATGAGAAAACCGTAGGTTGGAATCTATATCCGATAATATTTTCTTAGCTGTTTCTAAAACATTTCTCCTTTAAATTTCTATATCTATGTCCGACAATCAGGTTTGCCCGAAAGTCGTCTGAAAATAAGAAACCTTTTTTACCACCGTCGGACTAACAGATTATCAACGCAATATTTAAGGAGCTTTATGACTGCCTTCATCCGTTTCGTTTCAGTGTTGCTGACCGCATCCGCATTGACTGTCAGCGTAAGTGCCGCTGCCAAACCTGTTGCAGGAAAACGCGTCGCGGTGCAGTCTTCCAAAGGCAAGGTCATGCTGCCCACCGGGTATGCCAAAATGATCAACGACTTTCCCGAGCCTGATCCGAAACTGCTGGAGCCGATTCCCATTTCAAATGTGAAATCGCCATACGGGCGGGCGGATTTGGTTAAATTTTTCGAAATCGTTTTACAGTCTCATTCGGAATTGATGACGGCACAAGATGAATTTAACCGGGCCGGAGAAAATTCGACACATTCTCCAGAATTTTTTGAAGCTGCAAAAAAGCTGGCTGATGAGTGGAAAAAAGTTACCGGAAGATTTTTGGATGCTGATTTCCGCGATCCTGAAATTAAAGCAGTGGTCAACCGGAGGGTCGAAATCAATATATTGGCAAGTCATGTTTTGGAATATTTGATAAAACATCAAAAAACCTTGATGGGTGAAGGAGAAAAAAAACCTGAAATAAACCAATTGGATGTAATGACTTTTCTAGAAAAACGAAATAAAGCTCAAGAAGGAGTTAAGAAAAGCAATGCAGAAATATTGAAAGCCGTCCGTGCATTAAAGAAAAAATATTCCCTATAATCCCCCCAAAGGTCGTCTGAAAACGCTACCGAAGCCGTTTCAGACGACCTTTTTGCAAACTGATTGATAACATATTAAAACCATATCCCAAGCCTGCCGAAATATGCCATAATAGCCACGCAGCGCGCTTTTGCGCCGCATTCGAAAAGAAAAACCTAACCTACAAGAGAATATCCCATGACTAGCAAAGCCACCATTATCTACACCCATACCGACGAAGCCCCCGCGCTGGCGACCCAATCCCTGCTGCCGATTGTGCAGGCGTTTACCCGCCATGCCGGTATCGAAGTCAAAACCAGCGATATTTCCCTGTCCGGCCGCATTCTGGCGGCATTCCCCGAACATCTGACCGAAGCGCAGCGCGTACCCGATGCGCTTGCCGAGTTGGGCGAACTGGTGAAGCAGCCCGACGCCAACGTAATCAAACTGCCGAACATCAGCGCGTCCGTACCGCAACTGACCGCTGCGATTAAAGAATTGCAGGCAAAAGGCTTTGCCGTCCCCGATTACCCCGCCGACCCGCAAACCGATGAAGAAAAAGCCGTGCGCGAACGTTACGACCGCATCAAAGGCAGCGCGGTCAACCCCGTTTTGCGCGAAGGCAACTCCGACCGCCGCGCGCCTAAAGCAGTGAAAAATTTTGCGAAAAAAAATCCGCACAGCATGGGCGCATGGACCAAAGATTCCAAAACCCACGTTGCCACCATGCAAAGCGGCGACTTTTTCCATAACGAACAATCCGTTACCGTACCCGATGCGACTTCCGTATCCATCGTGTTCACCGACAAACAAGGCAACAAAAAAGAGCTGCGCGAGCCCGTCGCCCTGAAAGCCGGCGAAATCATCGACGCGACCGTGATGAGCAAAAAAGCCCTGCTCGCCTTCCTTGCCGAGCAAGTAAAAGACGCGAAGGCAAAAGGCGTATTGTTCTCGCTGCACATGAAAGCCACCATGATGAAAGTGTCCGACCCGATTATCTTCGGACACGCCGTCAAAGTGTTCTTCGCGCCTGTTTTTGAAAAATTCGGCGACAAACTGGCTGCCGCCGGCGTCAATGTCAACAACGGCTTCGGCAACCTGCTTGCCAATCTGGACAAACTGGATGCGGACACCCGCGCTGCCGTCGAAGCCGAAATCGCTGCCGTTTACGCTGCCAACCCCGATTTGGCGATGGTCGATTCCGACAAAGGCATTACCAACCTGCACGTTCCCAGCGATGTCATCGTCGATGCTTCCATGCCCGCTATGATTCGCAACTCCGGTCGTATGTGGGACAAAGACGGCAAAGCGCAAGACACCAAAGCCGTGATTCCCGACAGCAGCTACGCAGGCGTTTATCAAGCAACCATCGACTTCTGCCGCGAACACGGCGCGTTCAATCCGACAACCATGGGTACCGTTCCCAACGTCGGTCTGATGGCGCAAGCAGCCGAAGAATACGGCTCGCACAATAAAACCTTCGAAATCGAAGCCGACGGTCAGGTGCAAGTCATTGATGCGGCGGGCAAAGTCCTGATGCAGCACGAAGTTGAGGCAGGCGACATCTGGCGTATGTGCCAAACCAAAGACGCGCCCGTCAAAGACTGGGTACAACTCGCCGTCAACCGCGCCCGCCTGAGCAACACGCCCGCCGTGTTCTGGCTCGATGAAAACCGTCCGCACGATAAAAGCCTGCTTGCCAAAGTCAAAGCCTATCTTGCCGAGCTGAATACCGACGACCTCGACATCCGCATCCTCGCTCCCGAAGAAGCAGCCAAGTTCAGCTTGGGTCGTCTGAAAAACGGCGAAGACACCATTTCCGTAACTGGCAACGTCCTGCGCGATTATCTGACCGATCTGTTCCCGATTTTGGAACTCGGCACCAGCGCGAAAATGCTGTCTATCGTTCCATTGATGAACGGCGGCGGTATGTTTGAAACCGGCGCGGGCGGCTCCGCACCGAAACATGTCCAACAGTTCCTCGAAGAAAACCACCTGCGTTGGGACTCACTGGGCGAATTCCTCGCGCTTGCCGTATCGTTTGAACATCTGGCGCAAAAAACCGGCAACACCAAAGCCCAAGTCCTCGCCGATACACTGGATGCCGCCACCGAAAAACTGCTTCTGAACGACAAATCGCCCAAACGCAAAGCGGGCGAACTAGACAACCGCGGCAGCCATTTCTACCTCACCCTCTACTGGGCGCAAGAGTTGGCAGCGCAGGATAAAGATGCGGAATTAAAAGCAGCGTTTGCGCCGCTGGCAGAAACCCT
Source organism: uncultured Neisseria sp. (assembly GCA_937914605.1). Lineage (GTDB taxonomy): Bacteria > Pseudomonadota > Gammaproteobacteria > Burkholderiales > Neisseriaceae > Neisseria. The sequence goes on along the minus strand of CALDNV010000165.1, from coordinate 281 downwards.
GACCGCCGATGAAGCCAAAATCGTTGCCGAGCTTTCCGCCGTGCAAGGCAAAGCAGCCGACATCGGCGGCTACTACGCCCCCGACGCTGCAAAAGCCGCCCAAACCATGCGCCCGAGCGAAACGTTCAATCAGGCATTGGCAAAGCTGTAAAAGTATTACGGTAAGGCTGTAAACATGAAAGGTCGTCTGAAAACCTGTATTTAAAGGTTTTCAGACGACCTTTTTGATTAACTTTAAACCAGTACGGCGTTGCCTCGCCTTAGCTCAAAGAGAACGATTC
>CALDNV010000164.1:0-9342 GCA_937914605.1 uncultured Neisseria sp. | reverse complement strand
ACGCTCAATGCACCCATGACCGCGCTCGCGCCGACAACGGGGACGACCTTGAACCCTGCCTCGCGCACGCGGCGGGCAAGTTTCGCACCCGGATCGCAGACGGCGGGCGTACCTGCGTCGGAAACTTGTGCGACAGTGAGGTCGTCTGAAAGATGGTTGATGATTTTGTCCGCCATTTGCTGTTCGTTATGCTCGCGCACGCTGACGAGTTTGCCCTGTATGCCGTATGCGCTCAGAAGCTGTGCGGTAACGCGCGTATCTTCGGCGCAGATAATGTCGGCTTTTTGCAGGACGGCGAGTGCGCGCAGGGTGATATCCGCCAAATTGCCGATGGGCGTGGCGACAACGTATAATGTCCGTTTTTCAATACTGTCGGCGGCTTTTTGAAGGTGTTTTTGAAACATGGCTTTATCAGGTCGTCTGAAAACAATATAACGATATTATACGGGGTAAACTTCCATGCGTCTGAACCACAAACAAGGGGTGGCGGGCGAAGATGCCGCGCTGGCGTTTCTTCTTTCGCAAGGCTGCAAACTCATCACGCGCAACTGGCACTGCGCGTACGGCGAAATCGATTTGATTGTCAAAAACGGTAACATGATTCTGTTTGTTGAAGTAAAATACCGCAAAAATCAGGGTTTCGGCGGTGCCGCATACAGTATTTCGCCGTCCAAGTTATTGAAACTGCAACGGTCTGCGGAGTATTATCTGCAACAAAACGGCATGACGGATAGCGCGTGCCGCATCGATGCGGTGCTGATAGAAGGAAACCGCCCGCCCGAATGGATAAAGAATATTACAGGTTGACGATATGACGACATTACAAGAGCGCGTTGCCGCCCATTTCGCCGAAAGCATCCATGCCAAGCAGGAAGCCGAAAAAGTATTGGTCGGGCCGACTGCTCAAGCAGCGGAATTGATGCTGCAATGCCTGATAAACGACGGCAAAATTTTAGCCTGCGGCAACGGCGGTTCGGCTGCCGACGCGCAGCACTTCGCCGCCGAAATGACCGGACGCTTTGAAAAAGAGCGGATGGAACTTGCCGCCGTCGCGCTGACGACGGACACTTCCGCGCTGACCGCCATCGGCAACGACTACGGTTTTGACCATGTGTTCAGCAAGCAAGTGCGCGCGCTCGGACGTGCCGGCGACGTTTTGGTCGGCATCTCTACCTCCGGCAACTCCGCCAACGTTATCGAAGCCATCAAAGCGGCACACGAACGCGATATGCACGTCATCGCCATGACCGGCCGCGACGGCGGCAAAATCGCCGCCATGCTCAAAGACACCGACGTACTGCTCAACGTCCCCTACCCGCGCACCGCCCGCATTCAGGAAAACCATATCCTGCTGATACACGCCATGTGCGACTGCATCGACTCCATGTTGCTTGAAGGAATGTAAGCCTTTTTTCAGACGACCTCTTTTAAAGGTCGTCTGAAACATATCCGCCGAACCCATCATCAAGGAAAAAATATGAACATCAAACGTCATACCGCACCCGTTCTGACCGCCCTCCTCCTCAGCCTGACACTCAGCGGCTGTGTCGGCGTACTCCTCGGCGGCGCGGCAGTCGGCACCAAATCCGCCGTTGACCGCCGCACCACAGGCGCGCAAACCGACGACAACGTAATGGCGGTACGCGTCGAAACTACCGCCCGCTCCTACCTGCGCCAAAACAACCAAGCGCAGGGTTACACCCCCAAACTCAACGTCGTCGGCTACAACCGCCACCTGCTGCTGCTCGGACAAGTCGCCACTGAAGGCGAAAAACAATTCGTCGAACAAATCGCCCGTGCCGAACAAGCCGCCGAAGGCGTGTACAACTACATCACCGTCGCCCCCCAAGGACGCACCTTCGGCGACGTAACCAACGACACATGGGGCACATCCAAAGTCCGCACCGCCCTTTTGGGCCTCAAGCCCACCACGCAGGCGCGCGTCAAAATCGTGACCTACGGCAACGTGACCTATGTGATGGGTATCCTGACGCCTGAAGAACAAGAAAAAGTTACCCAACGCGTCAGCACCACCGTAGGCGTACAAAAAGTCGTTACCCTGTATCAAAACTACACCCCACAGCCATAGGATTGCCCCTTGACTGACAGGTCGTCTGAAACCTGATTTTGTTTCAGACGACCTATTACGATACAATCCGCCCGATTGATTTCCTTTTTACCGATTTATCATGTCCAAAACCCCTAAATCCTCATTCCAACTCAAACCCAAACATTTAATCGGAGCCTTTTTCGGCGTCTGCATCATTGCCGTTGCCGCCTTGGTCATCGGCGTCATCAGCACCATCAAAAGCCACGATTCCCAAGAACGCGAAGCCATTAAAAACAAACCCGTTCCCAAAGACACCCCTGTCGAAGTCTGGCGCCCCATCGGCGCTCCCGAAGAGGACAGAACCAAGCCGGCCGCCAAAGCCGAGCTTGACGACGACGAAAAAACCGATTCCCGCAATCCCGTCATCCCGCCCAAAAACAAATCAAACGGCAAAAACAGCAACACCGCCCCGACTGAGGACGAAGCCTCAGAAGACAAACCCGCCAATAACAAAGCAAACGCCAAACCTGCTGTAACCGAAACGCCCGATACCGAAGAAAAAACGCCGCGCAGCACACCCGCCGCAGCAGGCAACAGACGTACGCCGCCGGAACAGCCGACCGAATCCAAACCCGCGGCGAAACCCGAACAACGCCAACCCGAATCAGCCAAACCGGCACCTAAGCCGACGCCGAAACCTAAGACTCCTTCCAAATCCAAAGAAGTCATCGACAATCTATTCTAGTGCGGACTGGCATTCGGCTTTAATTTGAACTTCAGGCATCAGTCGCGAATCCAAAAAAGCCGAAACGTCCGCACACCTCGTTGCAGTGTTCCAAAAGCAAGCTGCCGACTCATCCCTTTCCCTTTCAGACGACCTTTGTGCCGCAACAAGGTCGTCTGAAACCATCAAGGAAACAACATGAACGAAATCATCATCAAAACCCCCGAAGAAATCGAGAAAATGCGCGAACTGGGCAAACTCGTCGCCGAAGCCCTCGACTACATCGGACAATTCGTCAAACCCGGCGTAACCACCAACGAAATCGACAAACTCGTTTACGACTACCACGTCAACGTCCAAGGCGGCTATCCCGCCCCCCTGCACTACGGCAACCCGCCCTATCCCAAATCCTGCTGCACCTCCGTCAATCACGTCATCTGCCATGGCATCCCTGACGACAAGCCGCTCAAAGAAGGCGACATCATCAACATCGACCTTACCATCAAAAAAGACGGCTTCCACGGCGACTCCAGCCGTATGTTTACCGTCGGCAAAGTCTCCCCGATTGCCCAACGCCTGATTGACATCACCCACGAATCCATGATGGCGGGCATTGCCGCCGTCAAACCCGGCGCAACCTTGGGTGACATCGGCTACGCCTGCCAACAAGTTGCCGAAAACGCAGGCTACTCCGTCGTACAAGAATTTTGCGGACACGGCATCGGACGCGGTTTCCACGAAGCCCCGCAAGTCCTGCACTACGGCCGGAAAGGACAAGGCGTCGTCCTGAAGCCCGGCATGATTTTCACCATCGAGCCGATGATCAACCAAGGCAAACGTCACCTGCGCATCCTCAACGACGGCTGGACGGTCGTGACCAAAGACCGCTCCCTCTCCGCCCAATGGGAACATGAAGTTTTAGTGACAGAAACCGGCTACGAAATCCTGACCATCAGCCCCGCCACCGGCAAACCCTAATCTGTCAAACCATCCCGCTTTCAAAGCAAAAAGGTCGTCTGAAATATAAACAAGGTTGTTGGCGAAACCCACAAACCTCATTTTCAGACGACCTTTTAAATTGCCTCTATCAAAACCATTCCTGACCACCCAATCCAGATCTAAACATCGGGCTGAGATATAGACAAATCTGCCCATCTCCACTGTACTTTCTCCATAATTTCATGCAAAACAATTATGTATAACAAATAATGTCAAACGCAACATTCCCGAAACGACTGTTTATTTGTGTAAAATATTACCGATATCCAATTACTATCCTATTGTTTTAAATGTTTTTTCTTCTATAAAATATTTAACTTGGAAATATTTAGCCAATTTATGAAGAATTCTACAAAACTTCTTTCGAATATACTGTCTAACAATTCAGTATAGATAGTTTTCTATGCCGCAATTAATGATTTCCCCTGTAAGGAACTTTGCTGCCGAAAACTAATTTGCACTTTCCCAATGTGAAGAAGCAGCATTGCTTATCAACAAACAATACAGAAGAAAAAGGAATTTTCATGAAGTCGTTTGAGAAAATTGACAACATCCGCGATATCCGCAAAAAACTCGGTTTGAACCAAATGGACTTTTGGAGCCGTATCGGCGTAACTCAGTCCGGTGGTTCACGTTACGAATCCGGTCGTAATATGCCCAAACCTGTACGCGAGCTGCTGCGCTTGGTACACATCGAACGCGTTGACTTGGCAAAAGTAAACCGCGACGACTTGGCAATTGCCTCCCTGCTGAAAAACCGCGACCCTGAGTTGTACGCTTCCCTGAAGAAAGAAGCCAAATCCGACAAAGGCAAATAAGCCCGTTTCGATTTGTTTCAAAAAGGTCGTCTGAAACGATATTCCGTTTCAGACGACCTTTTTGCGCTATAATCCGCAATTATTTTTTAAACAGACGTTTGCCCGCAGACCCTTTTACAGACAGCATTTTTTACCATGTTAGACAAATACAATCCCGCCGAAATCGAATCCAAACACTATCAAAACTGGGAAACCCAAGGTTATTTCCAGCCCGATATGGATTTGACCAAACCGTCTTTTTCCATCCAACTGCCGCCGCCCAACGTAACCGGTACGCTGCATATGGGCCATGCCTTCAACCAAACCATTATGGACGGCCTGACCCGATACTACCGCATGAAAGGCTGCAACACCGCCTGGATTCCCGGCACCGACCACGCGGGCATCGCCACGCAAATCGTGGTCGAGCGCCAGCTTGCCGCGCAAAACGTGTCCCGTCATGACTTGGGCCGCGAAAAATTCTTAGAAAAAGTGTGGGAATGGAAAGAAGTGTCCGGTGGCACGATTACGCAGCAGATGCGCCGCGTGGGCTGTTCTGCCGACTGGACGCGCGAGTATTTCACGATGGATGACGTGCGTGCCGAAACCGTGACCGAAGTGTTTGTGCGCCTGTATGAACAGGGCTTGATTTACCGCGGCAAACGCTTGGTGAACTGGGATCCAGTATTGGGTACGGCGGTATCGGATTTGGAAGTGGAAAGCGTGGAAGAACAAGGCTCTATGTGGCACATCCGCTATCCGCTGGCGGACAATCCCGCCGAAGCCGTTATCGTGGCGACCACCCGTCCCGAAACGCTGCTGGGCGACGTTGCCGTTGCCGTCAATCCTGAAGACGAACGTTATACCCATTTGATCGGCAAAGAATTAATCCTGCCGCTGACCGGCCGCACCATTCCCGTGATTGCCGACGAATACGTTGAAAAAGACTTCGGCACAGGCTGCGTGAAAATCACGCCTGCGCACGACTTCAACGACTACGAAGTCGGCAAACGCCATGACACGCGCTTGGTTAACGTGTTCGATTTGGAAGCCAAAGTGCTGGCAAACGCCGAAGTGTTCAACTTCAAAGGCGAAGCGCAACAAGGCTTTGCCCTGCCTGAAAAATACGCAGGCTTAGACCGCTTTGCCGCGCGCAAACAAATGGTTGCCGATTTGCAGGAACAAGGCTTGTTGGTCGAAATCAAAGCGCATACGCTGATGACACCAAAAGGCGACCGAACCGGCTCAGTGATTGAGCCGATGCTGACTAGCCAATGGTTTGTCGCCATGTCCGCCATACCGAACGGCGGCGAGCCAGACAGCGAATTCAAAGGCTTAAGCCTCGCCGACAAAGCCAAAAAAGCCGTCGACAGCGGCGCGGTACGCTTCATCCCCGAAAACTGGGTCAATACCTACAACCAATGGATGAACAACATCCAAGACTGGTGCATCTCGCGCCAACTGTGGTGGGGGCATCAAATCCCCGCGTGGTACGACGAAGCAGGCAATGTTTACGTCGCCCGCAATCAGGCGGAAGCCGAAAAACAAGCCGGCAAAACAGGCTTGACCCGCGAAGAAGACGTATTGGACACATGGTTCTCCTCCGCGCTCGTGCCGTTCTCTACGCTCGGCTGGCCGTCTGAAACCGACGAACTCAAAGCCTTCCTGCCGTCCACCGTCTTGGTAACCGGCTACGAAATCATCTTCTTCTGGGTGGCGCGCATGATTATGATGACCACCCACTTCACCGGCAAAGTACCGTTTAAAGACGTGTACATCCACGGCATCGTGCGCGACCACGAAGGCAAAAAAATGTCCAAATCCGAAGGCAACGTCATCGACCCCGTCGATTTGATTGACGGCATCGACTTGGACAAGCTGCTGGTGAAACGCACGACCGGCCTGCGCAAACCCGAAACCGCGCCGAAAGTGGAAGAAGCCACGAAAAAACTCTTCCCCGAAGGCATCCCCAGCATGGGCGCGGACGCTTTGCGCTTCACCATGGCAAGCTACGCCAGCTTGGGCCGCAGCGTGAACTTCGACTTCAAGCGCGCCGAAGGCTACCGCAACTTCTGCAACAAAATCTGGAACGCCACCAACTTCGTCTTGATGAACACCGAAAACCAAGACTGCGGCTACAGCGCAACCGCTGCCGAACCGCGCGGCTACTCCTTCCCCGATATGTGGATCATAGGTCGTCTGAATCAGACCATCGAGCAGGTTACACAAGCCTATGAAACCTACCGCTTTGATTTAGCGGCGGAAACCCTGTACAGCTTCGTGTGGAACGACTATTGCGACTGGTATTTGGAACTCGCCAAAGTGCAGCTTCAAACCGGCTGCGCCAGCCGCCAGCGCGCCACACGCCATACCTTATTGCGCGTACTCGAAGCCGCCCTGCGCCTGCTACACCCGATTATCCCCTTCATCACCGAAGAATTGTGGCAAACCGTCGCCCCAATGTGCGACGCCAAAACCGCCGACAGCATCATGCTCGCCCGCTTCCCCGAAGCCGACCGCGAACAAATCGTTCAGACGACCTTCGAGCAAATGACCGTGTTGCAGGATTTGATTGGCGCCGTCCGCAACCTGCGCGGCGAAATGGGCATCCAGCCCAACGTGAAAGCCCCGCTGTTTGTCGAAAGCGCGGACGACTTGGCGGACTACCTCAAATACCTGCCGATGATGACCCGCCTGACCGAAGCACAGCAAGTCGCCGCCCTGCCCGAAAGCGAAGACGCGCCCGTCGCCGTCTGCAACGGCGCGCGCCTGATGCTGAAAGTCGAAATCGACAAAGCCGCCGAAACCGCCCGTTTGAGCAAAGAGGCCGAGAAGCTGCAAAAAGCCTTGGACAAACTCAATGCCAAACTCTCCAAACCGGGCTACACCGAAAAAGCCCCCGCGCATCTGGTGGAAAAAGACAAAGCCGATTTGGCGGAGTTGGAAGACAAAATGGCGAAAGTTCAAAATCAGTTGGCGAAGTTGAAAGACTAAATCAGCCCTGTATTTGAAGAAAAAAGGCTACCTGAAAACCAAAAATGTTTTTTCAGGTAGCCTTTGTCTCGTTTGGATTTACCTACTCTGCCGCAGCCTTCAACTCCATCGCTCGGGTATAAAACGCGTGGGCATCCATTCCCACCTCTGCAAAAGCGGCAATCGGAATAAAATAGGCGATGTTACGGTCGATATAAAACAGCAGGAATGCTTGGTCTTCGATGATACGTTCCACGCCTGCCCAATGATGAAAATGCCTGTTGCGCCCTGCTTCCTCCTGTGTAAAGCCTTCGGCTGAAAGGCTAAGGGAGAAACGCCGCCCTTTCAGAGGATGGGCAGCCCTGCGGGCAAAGCTGCGATATGTCCAACGCTGATCAAAATACATCACCATGGAGGTGGCGTAGATGAGACCCGCCATTATCCATAGGGAGCTGCTGTCGTCTCTGGCTTTATACAGACAGTACTCCAAACTGTCAGTTTGCGAATCGGCAAACAGATAGCAGTTTTGAACATAGGTGTTGTTGATGCCGTTAAACAACCAACAAGCAAAGACGAACAGAATGCCCCACATCAGCAGGAACGCAGCCGAACCAAACCAATATTTGCGCCGCCAATCAGGCTCTATATAACGCAAAAGCCGCTTTCCCGCATAGCGTCTGTCTTGATCAGTAGGAGAGAAGGATATTTGCAGGTGGTCAGTTTGCCGGGGTTCTGTGTACATAGCGCATCCCAAGATTGCTCGTGATTCAGGCAATCACATTTTATGTGAAATAAGCCGTGTGGTGCAGTTTTATCGATGCAAAACCGACCTTTCCTACGACTTAAATCTTCTTGAAAAGGTCGTCTGAAACACCGTTTCCGCATCTTTTATTACTTTTAGTGAACCCTCCCACTACGCCTTGTACGGTTTGCCGCATACGCCGCAATCGGGATTTTTGTGAACGCGGAATGTCTGCCATTTGGCGGTGAGGGCGTTGTAGGTCGTCAGTTTGCCGTGTGCCGGTTCGCCTGCGCCGGTGAGGATTTTGAGGGCTTCGGCGGCTTGGGTGGCGCCGATGATGCCGACCAGCGGGGAAAATACGCCGAACAGGGCGCAGGCGCCGTCGTCGGCGGTGTCGCCGTCAAACAGGCAGGCGTAGCAAGGACTGTCGGGCAAATCGGGGCGGTACACGGCGATTTGCCCTTCAAAACGCACGGCAGCGCCAGAAACCAGCGGGGTACGGGTGGCAACGGCGGCGCGGTTGATGGCTTGACGGGTGGGATAGTTGTCGGTGCAGTCGAGGACGATGTCGGCGGTGCGCATGAGTTCGGTCAGGCGGGCTTCGTCCAGCTTTTCGGTCAGGGCGGTAATGTCGCACGCGCTGTTGACAGCTTTCAGACGACCTGCCATCACTTGCGCTTTGGCTTGTCCGATGTCGGCTTCGGTGAAGGCGGTTTGGCGTTGGAGGTTGGTATCGTCTATGGTGTCGTGGTCGGCGATGATGAGTTTGCCGACGCCCGAAGCGGCAAGATACGGGAGGACTGCCGCACCCAGTCCGCCGCAGCCGACGACGAGGACGCGGGCGGCAAGGATTTTTTCCTGTCCTTCGATACCAATTTCGTCGAGAAGGATGTGGCGGCTGTAACGGAGCAGTTGGTGGTCGTTCATGATGGGTCGTCTGAATGTTGTATCGCGGATGGAATCGGCAAAACGGGCAACGCCGTCCCGATGTTTACCCCCTGTTGTATAGTGGATTAACTTTAAACCAGTACGGCGTTGCCTCGCCTTAGCTCAAAGA
>CALDNV010000163.1:0-2398 GCA_937914605.1 uncultured Neisseria sp. | reverse complement strand
CCCCATCAACTTCCACCATCTCACACGGAAACGCTTTGGCGGTTTCGGCTAATTCGGCGTAGCGGTCAGGCTGTGCTTGTGAAAGTGCGGTCATTTCTTCGGCTGTTTTTCCGCTAATTGCCTGCATGGCTGCCAGTTCCGCTTGTTCAAGGCTAAGGCCGTCTGAAAGGGCTTGGACTTTGGCACGCACGGGATCGAAATCGACAAACCAGCTTTTAAACAGGGCTTGGGCAATTTGTTCCAAGGTTTGGTTGATTTGGGTGTTGAGTTGGATTTTTTGGTCAAAAGAATATAACGAATCAGCTATTTCTTTTTGTTTACTGTATTCAATATAGGGAACTTCTAATTTAGCTAAATCACTCCCCCTAATTCCTGCGGCTCCAGCACCTTGTTCTATTATTTTATCCATCGTGTTTTTACCTAATCTACTACTAAAAAAATAGTAATAAAACATCGGATAACATAATTCCTGATTTAGTCTTACTCTAATAATATGGGATTCAAAGCATACAGGTTCATTATCATTTAAGAATATAGAACATTTTCCAGCACCATCTCTTACTAATGATTGTCTAGCAAAAAGCAGATCATTGTTTTGTAGTAGTGTTGCCGTTTTCTCTTTATCTGTTAATGGAACTCTATCCATTGTTTGATTTTGTATGAAACTCAGGGAAAAAATTTCTCCCATGTTTACCATTTTATAACCTGAACCACGAACTCTCTTTGGTTTAGTAACACCATTTCTTAATGGTTCTAAAAATAAAGCTCCAAATTCAACTTTACTCATACCCCAATCCCCCTAAATTCTTCTTAATCTCCGCTTCCAATTCCGCACTTTTCGCAAATTGCTCCTTCAAAAGAGCGGTCAGATTTTGCATTTTTTCTGCAAATGGTACGCCGTCGTCTTCTTGTTCTGCGGTGCCGACATAGCGCCCTGGTGTGAGGACGAAGTCGTTATTTGCAATCTCTTCTAAAGTCGCAGATTTGCAGAAAGCGGCTTGGTCTTCGTAGCCGTCTGATTTTTGCCAAGCGTGGAGGGTGTCGGCAATTTTGGCGATGTCGTCAGCGGTGAAATCGCGCAAGACACGGTCTTTCATATAGCCGATTTGGCGGGCATCGATAAATAACACGTCGCCTTTGCGCTTTTTGTTGCGATTTAAAAACCAAATACAGGCGGGGATTTGGGTGTTGGTGAAGAGCTGGCCGGGTAGGGCAACCATACATTCGACCAAGTCGGCATTGATGATGGCTTTGCGGATTTCGCCTTCGTTGTTGGTTTGGCTGCTCATGGAGCCGTTGGCAAGCAATAATGCCATTTTGCCGTTGGGCGAGAGGTGATAAATCATGTGTTGCAGCCAAGCGAAGTTGGCATTGCCTTTGGGCGGTGTGCCGTATGCCCAACGTGGATCATCGGCAAGGGATTCGCTCCACCAATCGCTGATGTTGAATGGCGGGTTTGCCATAATGAAATCCATCTTTTTGTCGATGTGTTGCGGCTGGGTGAAGCTGTCGGCGTTGTGTTTGCCGAAGTCATAATCAATGCCGCGGATAGCCATGTTCATGGCGGCGAGTTTCCAAGTGGTTGGGTTGAATTCTTGCCCGTAGATGGAAACGTTGTTGATGTTGCCTTGATGGGCGGAGATAAAGCGTTCGGTTTGCACGAAAAAGCCGCCGCTTCCCATAGCCGGGTCATATACGCGGCCGGAGTATGGCTCGAGCATTTCGACAATCAGGGAAACAATGGATTTCGGCGTGAAATATTGTCCGCCGCGTTTGCCTTCTGCTTGGGCAAAGCGACCGAGGAAGTATTCGTAAACGTGGCCGAGAATGTCTTTTGCGCCTAAATGAACGGGCTCGCCGTTGTAAGTCGGACGGGTAAAGTGGGTATCGGAAAAGAGGATAATCAGCCCGCGCAGGGTGTCTTCGTTTACGGCGTAGCCGCTGATGCGTTGGAGAACGCCTTTGAGTTTTTCGTTGTCTTTTTCAATGGCATCGAAGGCATCATCAATCAGTTTGGCTACGCTGGAAAATTTCCCGCCCCAAGGCAATTCTGCCCCAGTGTTGAGAATAGAGACTTCTTGTAAGGCTTGCCAACGCGCAGAAACTGGCACCCAAAATACGTTATCCGCGGTGTAATAATCACGGTTTTCCAGTTCAGCGGTTAAGGCTTCTTGATACTCTTCTTCAGTATCAAAAAAAGTGCGGTCAAGATAGAGGGGATTTTCTAGTGTGGAGAGTTCCGTCTGAATTTTTTCCTGTTGATGAGTGAAATTATCAGAAATGTATTTTAAGAAGATAAGACCAAGAACGATATGTTTATAGTTAGCGGCATCAAGTTGTTGACGGAGTTTATCGGCAGATGCCCAAAGTTTTTCATCTAATTCATTTAAAAATGCTT